>JAVZJF010000009.1:0-12715 GCA_038870935.1 Candidatus Anstonellales archaeon
TAATTCTTCTGCAGTCTTATTATTATTTGTTAATTCAATTAAAATTTCTTTTAATGTTTTAGAATTTTGTTTTTCAGTAGGAATTTCGCCAATCCTAAAATTAGAAGTATTTAAATTTTGTTTTTCAGGCTCAGTGACTAAATTAACATAATCGTTAGAAAAATCATTATTATTAAGTATAACATTTTGGCTTGAATGAGAAGAGTTTCTTTTAGGTAAATAAGTAATCAACACATAAATTAATGTTAAAAATATTACTGCAATAAAAAAAGAAACCAATAAATACTTTGTATTAATTTTAGAATTCTTGAACATGATTGAATTTTATTTAGAAATTATTATAATGAAATGAGATTAAGACTAGGCTTAGAATTAGAATAATATAGGACATGTTCTACAAAAGCACAATATCTGCAAAGGTTAAATTTGTTGTATTTTGGTTGCAATATTTCCTGTTATTAACGTCTTGATTATCAACAACTATAACTTTTGGATTTTCCTCTAATTCTATTTCTTCAACTAAATAGGATTTATTGTTTATTCTACAAATATAAACATTTTTAGTCCCAAAAACGTTAATTGCTTTTTCAATTTCTTGTAAAGAGTTTTTTGTTATATCTATCTTCATTCACATCACCAAAAGAAGTTAAAATAATATAAAAAATTTAATCTTTAGATACCTATTTTCCAGTTGAAAAAATCCTGAATTTTTCTCATTATCTGTATCTGGCACCACAAGCAGGGCAATTATGTGCATCTGCAGGCATTGTAGAGCCACATCTTGCACAAGCAACTCTGTCTATTCTGCCAAAAGGTAAACCAAAGCTGTATGGTTGATAAGGCACATGTGGTAAAGGATTTCGTCTAAATATTGAGACGAAATCACGCCCTAAATTATATGCTGCTAATCCTAATCTTCTGCCCTGGTAATTGACTGCTCTGCAAGCATTCCATGTAGCTATTGATGCAGCTGCCGATGGGAATAACTCTAAACCAAATGGTAAAATAGCCGAACTCAGCATTGAAGAGTAGAACATAGGAACTAATAATGGATTTCTTCTTAAAGTAGAGGTTGGTTTATACATTTCCCAATATGCATCTCTTGCATGAATGTAATTCTCAACCGCCGAATGAGTTCTTTGTCTCCATGCCTGATAGTTAGTTGCTGATTGCCATGCATCATGACTTGCTGCATACTGGCCTTGAAGTAATGCATATCCCATTCTCTGCGCTAAAATTCTATTTCCAAACATATCAGTATAAGCTAATCCTGGAGTATTAGCAGTCATTCTCACATTATGCGGAACAACAAATTTGAATGGGTCAAGAGGAACCTCGAAATAGAATTCATGATAGCCTGTTAAATATTGCAACTCCCATTTCTTTGCGGTAAATGGAGATACCATCAAAATGGAATTAATAAGCCTATCCCATGCTCTTCTAGCATTAGATCTATTATCAGGTAAAGCAGAGCCGATATTCATATATTCGTTAGGCCTGTTGATGTATGCAGAATATCCTCTATTCCATGCGCTTTGAACCAATCGTGAATCTACAGGCTCATAACCATTACCCGTATCGTAGAAATACCCTGCAGGAGAATTCCACAAAAGTGCTCTATATTTTTTATAGCTGTAAATTGGAGATATCGGCAATAAAGGCAACTGATAATAAAATGATTTGGTAGTAGTTAATGGAGAAAACATAATGTCATACACTATGTTTCTCCATACCTGAACCATGTTTATTCTGTGGTCTCTCTCATCATAGACATTACCCCAGCCCATACCTGCCTTTATGAATGGTTTTGTTGTAGTAGCTGCCATTTCTGCCATATGGAATAATGGTGAATAGAACTTTCTCATCCAGTCATACATACCTACAGAAACAAACCATGTCTTATTTCTGATAAACATTCCTCCTCCATAAGGGCCAACATGCGCATATGGCTGTTTCATCTCCATGTCCCAGAGTCCAGAGCCACCCCATGTAGTATATAATGCATATTCAAGAATTTGATAAGGATCAGCTAATGTGCCATGGTACCTTTCTCTTAGCATCAATGTATTGTTAATGTTATTGAACCAATTCGTAACTGTTCTGAAGCTATGGAAACTTCTTAGTTTCTGCATCATCCTTTTCTCTTCTGAACTAAAACGAGGGTCAAAAAAAGTAATAATTTGCCTTGCTTGTACTGTTTTAAAAAATTGAGGATTAATAAGATATTCTAATCCTACACCTAATCCTACAACTAATCCTCTACCTACTCTTCTCCAAACTCCTTCATTACTATCTACATGTTGAGAAGTAAAAATTTTGTCATTAACTGCAGCATACATCCCTAATGAAGACCTTGCTAATCTCTGATAGTGTCTACCTCTTTCTCCAGCGATTTCTAATACTAGATTAGCTAAAGCTAATTCCTGCTGCTGATCTGGAGTTAAGTTTTGCTGGATACTTAAGTCTCTATGGATCTCTAAATATCGCTGATAAAGGTCTTTGTAAAATCTTATGTTATAGGCAATATCACTATAAGCACCTAAGTTGTAGAGATAGTCCAATTCCTTATCTAAAACTTGTAACATAGAGTATCTTGCAGCTCTTTCAAGAGTTTGGATATTAGTAGAAGCTTGCATTAACCCTGCAAAAGTATTTAAGACTAAAGAATTCGCACCAAGAGCAACTAATGATAGCCCAGATAGATTACCAGTAAATCTAGTTAATATACTTCTTATTTGTGCTACACTTGAAGGATTATCTACCATTAATGATAAAGCTTCCGTCAAATGTACATATCTTAATTTAGCTACACCGAAATTATTTCCTTCATTAGATGTTGGATTCCTGTTAACTATTGCTATAGGTATTTGTTGACCTTGTGGATTAGTTAAAAGATTATAAGAAATAGATGGCAATTCTTTGCTTATAAGCATTCTATAGCCTTGACCTTGGCCCATCTCAGAAACAACCAAATCTGAATATCTAGCCATTCTTTCTTGACTTCTCACAAAAGCTGTGTGCATTATGATTGAATTCAATTCGTTTTGCATGTTGGGAGCTCTTTTTGAAAGGTTTTGAACTATTTCCTGGGCCCTATGCTCGCTTATCTCTCTCATTGTATATGATGTTGACCCTGATATCAATCTTGCTTCTCTTTCAATATGCAAAAGCATTGCTATTTGTTCTCTTTCTCTTTGGGTTGCATTAGTATACCATTCTCCTAATCTCGTAATACCCTCTTCATTACCAAGTTTCATATACCTTATATATGTATTAAAAACGTCTCTATCTATCCCATATGCCGTTGCTAATTCTTCCATGATTTTGTACATTTCTCTTCTCATGGAAGTCTCTTTACCGTGCCTATAAGCCATTAAAAATGCCATTCTTCTATATTCAATTTCTCCATTCTCTTTAGTAATAGGCACGACTATTTCTATAATAGGCATTCCAGAAATTGGAGCTTCTGCATGTGAAGAAAATGGAGTTATATTTATAACATCCTTAACTTCTCTAACTTTCTTTACTTTAATACTATCTATTTGCTTTTCAATAACTATTTTCTTTTCATTTATTGCTTTAACAATATTCATAGGATCTCTTTCAAACAAATGTCTTGTTCTTCCTTCCTCATCTCTATAAATAATAATCGCTCCTCCTTCAAGAGCTGGGAAATAATAACCACCTAAACTTGCTATCCAAGGTACTGCTGTCATATTAACTAAGTTTAATCCATTTTTCATCAACTCTTTCTTTGCCTTAATTATCTCATTTATTTGCTCCTTAGTGGCATTACCATCTAATGCGGCTTGCAAAGCACTTGATAACCTTGGGTTCAAAACTGCTAAAACACCCCTCTCTGGATTATAATAAGCATCCAAAAGCGCTATGTTGTGCTCAATAATCTTATTAAAGTTGTTATGACCATTTGAAAAAGTCTCCATTGTTGTTGCAAACTCTGCTAAAAATCTTCTACCAAATTCATGAGGGAAAGGTTCAGGATATACATTTGTAAAAGCATCTACATCTCCTTCTGTCATCTGCCTATGGAATAATCTCGCTCTTACAGTTCGCAAAGTCAAACCTTTCTCTATATTTCCTGTATACGATAATAATAAAGAGCCTACAAATCTGTTGACTCCAGCATCTCTTTCCCTAATATCACCAACTACAGTTCGCTCAATCTGATCCCTATTAATACTAAATGTACCAAGTTGAATTCTTCCTCCCTTAACTTGCCCATGTTCATAAGCATATGCTATGGATGAGCTTACCATAGAACGCAATAATCTTTCAGCTATTCTTACTGCTTCTGCATGATTCATACCAGGATTATCAGCTAAAATATATGGAGCCACAACTCTTTCTGCGATTATTGATAAAACTCTTTGTCCTGCAGTTTCAATGATTCTTTGGAATTCAGGAGTATCCATGATTTCATTAACACTTCTGGCATTTCTTTGTCTCATTAATCTCTCTATCTCTTGTCTTATTTCATTTTCAATCAATTCTCTTAATTCGTTTCCAGTTGTATTAATATTCATTCTTCTCCTAGTTTCTTCATTTTCTATCAAAGCGTTGCCTCTGGCAGAATCACTCGTAAGCATCCAATTCTCCACTAAACTAGGCTCTGCTAAAAATTTCATATGAGACAATGCTTTTCTTAAGGCAATCATGTTTCTTATATCTTCATTGCTTTGCATCAAATTTCTTAATTCAGTTAATCTATCCATTCTTATTGATCCATCTACTTGTAAATTAGCTATCATCCTTACTAATTCAGTTGACTGATTAAAAAAGCTAATGAAATTTTGAATTCGCTCAGCTTGTTCGTGCATCGCATTGTTTCTTAACACATTTTCCAAGTAATTCAATTCACTTTCTAAACTTCTTACTACTGTTTCTGTGCTATTTCCAGCTTTTTGATAAGTTTCAGTCATTCTTAATATCCTTGAAACCAAATCATTAAGCCCTGGAATAGCATTATTTCTACTCAAATTTTCAATATCGCTCTTCGTATATTCAAGATACTCACGCAATAATACTTCGTGAACTACTACAGTTTCTTTAGCTGTTTTCAAATCAGGATCTAAAACATGGCCTATTCTTACACCACTTGCCTTAATAAAACCATAAGACGAGTCATTGATAGTAAGTTCTTTAATATACCCATAACTATTTAATATAAATCTAATGGACCTCATCATATTTGAAAGATTTTGCTGATGATTTAAGTTATTCAAGAAAGATGAATATCGATTGTTTAAGTTATTTAGATGAGCAATAAACGCCCTATACCATGAAAAATTGTTGAAAATTAAACCAGCTGCAACAATTGGAGAATATATATACTTAGCGTAGTTTTCAAGTCCTGTAAAAGTACTTCCAATACCCCAAATGGTGTAATAAGAAAAACCCTCAAAAGTTCTACCTACAACTGGAAGAGAATAAAGTGCACCAAATAAGCCCATAAAGGCATTTTCATAAAGTAATCTCATTCTTACAAATGCTGGAGAATTATACTCGGCTAATGACAAAGACAAATGTTCGTATTCGTAATAAACCATTAAAAGAGATAAAACATACTTGTAAGAATTTCTTCTTCTTGCAATTTCTTCAGATAAAGCTGCTTCATCGTTAGCCAAACGTCTATCTAAAGTTCTTTCTGCTCCAGTAATGCCTAAAATCTGTTTGTGGCGTTTTTGTAAAACTTCTGTGTCTACATTCAATTGATTTAATTCTGCTCTTAATCTTTCTAATTCATTGCTTACTTGACTTGTTATTATCCTCCTTTGATGATGATTCATTCTGTAGAAATCCCTGCTTCCAGCTAATAATTGATTAAGTAAATCATCATAATTCTCAATAATTCTTCTCAATCTCATATATGCTGCATCAATCTCGTTTCTTGCGCTTCTATGGGCGTCTGATAAATCCTTAAACTGGTCTCTGGGAACATTACTTGCATTTAGCAAAGCTCTGGAATTTTCCATGGTTCTTGTTAATCTTTCTGTTAAAAAAAGTAACTTTGTCCTCTCTGCATCAAATAAATCATTTAATGTTTTTCTGAAATGTTCGCTCTTCAAAGCGTTTATATCATACCCTCTTCTAAGTTGGTTGAACATTCTTAATAAGTCTCTTGCCTCAGCGTTTCCCCTCATTGCTAATAAATTTAAGTAGAAATAACCAGTCCAATTCATACCATAAGTACTAGAAGTTCCTATCATTAAAAAGGATAAATTTATGTTCAATCTAGACAAATATTCTAAAGATCGTAGAGTTTCGTTGATTCGATTGATATCTGCATTTAATTCATTTATTCTAGCCCTCCATTCTCTTATTCTCGCATCTTTGTCAGCTTGAGACAAGTTAGAATTACTTATCTCTTTAATTTGATGCTCTAAATCTCTTATTAGTTTTCTAGCACCTTCTAAATCTCTATTAACGTTTTCTCTGTATTCTCTAATTCTCTGCAGATGCTCTTTCAACATCCTTCTGTGAATTTTCATTAACTCCCAGAAACCGCCCATCATTGGTAATCTGCCAACCCTACTAATCCTTGCCCTAGGTAATCTCGGTGTATTGATGTCCCAAAATCTTAAAGGATTAACACCTGAAGCAAAGTTGGCAGCAAACAAAACACCTAGTAATATGAACATTGAAACACAGGTAAGTAATGACAATGGATTTGATGAAAAAAAATCTACAACTGTTTGTCTAAAATCAATCATATCTGAAGCTACTTTGCAAACTTTAACATATTCTGTAATACCTGAATACTCTTGCGTACCTTCTACTTGAAAGAAATAATATCTGCACCTCTTTGGGAATGTTAAAATATTTCCAATGTCCACAACAGCAGTTCCATTACTGTCTAAAATTATGCTATGTAAGAATGTCAAAGAAGAACTACCTTCATCTGTATAATAAACTTTTACCTCAACATTACTTAATGGATAAACTTTTTGACTTATTGATGGATTTCCAGAATTAGGAGCAGCATAACTACCCTGTATAATATTAGTAGGTTGACCAATCGGATTATTAAACGCAGGATGAGTTGACCCAGGATTAAGTATCTGAAGAAATCCTGAGGAAACGGTATAATATCCAACAATTTCAATCCTACGAATATCTCGTACTCTATCAAATGGGTCAGACACTTTCACTATACTTATTATTAAAGATGATTGCTTATCATTACCTCCTCCTCCAATTATTTGACAAAAAACTACATTTGTTAAAAGTGATGATATAATAAAAATAAGTATAAAAACTAGGGAAAGTGATTTGAATTCAAATAATCTTCTGCAAATTATACTATCAAAAACCTTTCCCATATTAATATATTGAATGAAGTTCCTTAAATATTTTGTGTTATTTTTTAAATACTTAAGGCATTTAAATTTAAAATATTAAATCATTTAAACTTTAGAACATAAAACATATGGTCACTTTCAAATTTTGAAATATTGATTTTTTCGATAATTTCAAAGCTCTCCTTAAGGTCAGTTTCAGCTTGCTTATATATTTCTTCATTTGATTTCGAAACATCAACACTTCTTGCCTTTAAACACAGATATGCTATTCCTTGATTAGATAAAAATTTCGCAGCATTTAATTTCAAAATTCTAACTTGATCAGGTTGCGCAACATCTTGATAAATTATATCAACTCTTCCTATATCAGAATAATCCTCAACTTTTCTTGCATCTGCTAATATAGGAATCAGATTATGCCTTTTTTCACAAACATTAATTAAGCTTTGCATGGCATAAGAAGAAAATTCAATACAATAAATCTGTCCATTAATACAAATATCAGATATATGTGAAACAGTTGTGCCAGTTGCTGCTCCCAAATAGAGAACCTTTGAGTCGTTCTTAAAGGCAAATGTCTTTAAATTGCATTTGATTGCTGCTGCAAGCTTGCTTTTGTAAGGATTCCATGTTCTATACTCAATGTTATCAATTTTAAGCAATTTTTCATCATATACCTTTGTTGAAGGAACTAAATTCTTGGTTAACAAAAAAGATGTACTCTTATCATCACTGAGATATTCATAAACACCATTAAATATCTCTTTCAATTTGTTCACAAATATCACTTCTTATCTTTGATCTCATCATAGTGTAATTTAAAAAGCGTTGATAAAAATATCTGATTAAATGATAAGATAAATAAAAAGAAGAATATGCTGTATGTATTTATAACAGAATTAATTAAAGCTATCGAGAAATAATAAGTAAATTCAACTTCCTTATTGAACATTAAATTTATTTCAAGTACTCTTAGAGAGCTTGAAACATAACTTTGTATTTCAGAAATTAAAAGTAAATTGGAAATTAATACAATTAATGTATAATCTAAAAACATTAATATGAATAAAACTACTAGCCAAGAAAGAAAAATCTTCATTCCTTGATTTTGAGTTTTTTCATAAGAAGTTCTATATGAATTAATAAGCTTTAAATCAGTTGTAATGAAATATTGATAGAAGAAAGAAAATCTGACAAAATTTCTTAAAACTAAAATGATGAGTAAGATTAAAAGTAAAATACTAATAAAAGTAAGACTGTAAAATGCAAATAGAAGAATTAATATAATGATTGCTAATGAATAAATCAACTGCTTTTTATGGAATATATTAAAGAGGCTGAAAAAAGGAGTCAATACAAAAGAAACTAAAGTACTAACATTGTAATAATAAGCAGATTTGATGTTAATAGGCCCAATTTTAAACATAAGAGTATCTATTTTCTTTACTTCATAACCTAATTTATCAAGCCAATAAGTGTTTGTGAAATATATAATGTCAACAATCTTATAAAACACGTAAAAAGGAATTAGAGAAAAATTAATTAACCAAAAAATACTTAAGACCACATCAAGAATCTGTAAATTTTTAGATTGTAATTCATTTTTATTAATGTCAAGTAAGTTATAAGAATTCGTATTTTGATTAACATAAATATAAAAAATAGATAAGTGAAAAAACAATGAAGACAAAAACAAAATTATTAGAAATTTTAAAATCCTAAAAATAAATCTTTTTAGATATTCCTTCAAGTCAGAAAAAGTAAAAAATTTGTTCTTGAGAAGTCTAAAATACTCTATGAAATCAAAAAAACTTAATGAGGGAATATTATTCAACAATGAACTTGACATAAAGCTATGATTGAATAAAAGTATTAATAAATATTATAAATTTGAGAGAACTATTTTGTTATCAGAAAGGACCTATTATATGATTAAAGTGAGATAGACATGCTATTAATCGAAGTATCAAGTGAGGCTGGAAGAAAAATTGGTGGAATTTATACAGTATTAAGAAGCAAAGCTCCTTATGTAAAAAGAAGACTAAAAGAAAAATACTTCTTAATAGGCATGCACGATGATCTATGTAACATAGATGTTGAGTATCAAAAAACACCTAAGGAATTAGAAAAGTTAGTTGATGAACTTGAAAAGGAATACTATTTGAAAATAAAATTTGCAAATTGGATTTATGCTGATAATGTGAATTTAATATTAATCCAATTCAAAAGATTATTTGAAAAAAGAATCAAAGCTGAAAAGCATGAAGAATTTCTTATAAATTACTTTAAATACTTACTCTGGGAAAAATTTCAAATTGATTCTATAAATGATAGAAGCTGGGACTTTTCAGAAAATGTCTTGTTTGGATTAGCAACAGGAATTACAATAAAGAAATTTCTACCATACTTTAGCTCTATTGACAATGAAATTATATGTCATTTTCATGAATGGATAACTGCTTCTGGCTTACTTTACTTAAAACTATTTGAACCAAGTATTAAAACAGTTTTTACAACTCATGCAACGGTTTTAGGTAGAACATTATCATCATATGGCAGAGATATTTTCTCTGAAGCACTTGCATATCAAGATAAAAAGATTGAGAATAATTCTCTTATTCAAGAAGCATATAAATTCAATGTAGAGAGTAAACATTTGTTAGAAAAAGCATCAGCAAATAATGCAGATGTATTTACTACAGTAAGTGAAACTACCTCAATTGAATGTGGTTACATTTTAGGAAAAAGAGCAGATGTAATTACTATTAATGGAATTGACACAGAGATGAGAAAAACACAAATAGCTTTAACTAACAAAAACTTGCGAGAATATAATAAACACGAACTATTACAGTTCATAGAATCCTTTTTTTTGCCATATTATGAAATTGACTTAAGAAGAATTAGGACAATTTATATTTCAGGAAGATACGAATTCCTTAACAAAGGATATGATATTTTTATAGATTCTTTAGCTGAGTTAGAAAAAAGAATGCAAGAAAAAAATATAGAATCAAATGTTATAGCCTTTATTTTTGCACCTTCAGGAATAATTAAACCAAGAGAAGAAATAATTGCTAATTATTTAATCGTTGATAAAATTAGTGAAAAATTAGAAAAAGTTGGAATTAATAATTTATATGAAAATTTTGGCAGTACAATAAAAGCAATACAAAGTATCGAACAAAAAGAGATGAGAAAAGAATTACTAGATATGTTATCTGAACTGAAAAAATCTTATGAGAATTCAGGTAATCCTGTCTTATTAACTCATTATCTACAATACAATAATGATCCAATAATCCAGAGATGTTATGAAAAAGGTTTAATCAATTCTAAAGAAAATAAAGTAAAAATTATATTTTACCCTACTTATCTCAATCCAAAAGACAATTTGCTAGCAAGTAATTACTATTCTGTCATAAGCAGCTTTGATATAGGAATGTTTCCTTCAAGATACGAGCCTTTTGGCTATACTCCGTTAGAAGCAGCACTCGTAGGAAACATATCAATAACATCTTCTAATACAGGCTTTGGGAGATACGTGAAAAGTGTGCTAAAAGACTATGAAAGCATAACTCATGGGATAATTGTAGTCGATATAACGAATAAATCCCAAGAGGAAATCGCAACCTCTTATGCAAATGTATTAGAAAATTTGATTTTAATTGACAGGAATAATTTGGAAAAGCTTAAGAAGGATGCAGAAGCATTAGCAGAAATGTTTGATTGGGAAAAAGTAATCCAAAACTACTTTAAAAGTTATGAAATAGCCTTGCAAACAAAATAGTAAAAGAATATTCTGAATTTAATTTCAATTAATTGAAGTTTGAATATCATTATTGGAATCAGAAGAATTACTTTCATCTATAATAGATGCAGAGACTATTTTATCGTTATTCTCTAATTCCATTAATTTAACGCCTTTAGCTATTCTTTTTACTATTCTAATGTTTTTGACAGGCATTCTAATTGCTTTACCATTACTACTAAGTAAAAGCAATTGCTCCAAATCTGATACAGAAAATGCAGCTATAACAAATCCATTTCTTTCATCTGTTATGATACTGGTTATACCTTTTCCGCCTCTACATTGTAATCTATATCTTTCAACTCTTGTTCTTTTGCCAAATCCATTCTCAGTTATTGTTAATAAATAAGATTTATTAGTATCTAAAACTGACAAAGAAATTATTTCATCATTTGGTTGTAATCTCATTCCTCTTACTCCTTGTGAAGTTCTTCCTGTTTCTCTTATCTCACTAACCTTAAATCTTATAGCTTTGCCTAATTTACTTGAAATTATTACTTCTTTGGTATTATCAACTATATTTATATCTGCCAAAGAATCATTTTCTGTTAAAGTAATTGCAATTTTACCAGTTAACCTAGGTTTTGCAAAATGTACACTTGAAACTTTTTTTACTAAACCTCTTTTTGTTACCATGAAAAGATAATTTTCTTCATTTAAATCTGAAATAGGTAAAAATCTTGTTGGAACTTCGTTTTCATCTAGCTTCAATAAATTACTAATATGCTTTCCTTGAGAATATCTGCTACTTTCGGGTACTTTGTATGCTTTCAGCCAAAATACTCTTCCAGTATTAGTAAATATTAGCAAATAATCTTTTGAATCACAAACAATTACTTGTTTAGCAATATCATTTTCGTTTTTTAAAGAAGAACTTATTATGCCTTTACCGCCTCTATTCTGCAATCTGTATTCCATCAAAGGAATTCTCTTTATGTAATTATTAGTTGTTAAGATGATAACAACTTCTTCATTTTCAATTAAATCTTCCTCAATAACATCTATATTTATTGTTGCATCAATGTCTGTTTTTCGTTCATCAGCGAATAAGTTCTTTATTTCTAAAAACTCAGATTTAATTACATCTTTTAATTTCTCTTTGTTGGTTAATATTTCTTCAAATTCTTTTTGATTAGAAAGCAATTCCTCTTTTTCTTTCAAAAGATTTGTTTGCTCTAATTTAGTCAATGCCTGCAATTTCATGTTTAAAATTCCTTCAACTTGTTCGAAATTTAAATTGAATTTAGACATCAAAGAGTGTTTTGCTATATCCGTATTTTCTGATGATTTAATAATTTCTATAATGTCATCAATGTTTTGCAATGCAATAATTAGACCATTTACTATATTCAATCTTTTCAATGTCTGCTCAAGTAAATATTTCGTTCTTTTAGTAACTATTTTTTCCCTAAATCTAATAAATTCTAGTAACATTTCTTTCAAAGTCAAAACTTTCGGTACTTGATTAACAATGCATACATTCATTATCTGATAAGAAATCTGCAACTTAGTGTAGGAATACAAGTTATTTAATACAATTTCAGGAATAGCTCCTTTCTTTAACTTGATTTCAACATGAATACCT
>JAVZJF010000010.1:0-12290 GCA_038870935.1 Candidatus Anstonellales archaeon
CTTCTTCCTCCTCCTCTTCAAGGTTAGGGTACCCTTCTTTACCTGTTTTGGTAGCGCTTTTTTTATTAGGAACGGGTGGTAGTGTACTTCTTTATAGCTTTGTACTTGTTGGATTATAGTTTTCAAGTGTTCTGGATTTCTTGTTTTTTTCACTTCATTTAACAAGTTATACAAGAATAATGATTCTCTTGAAAGTAATAATGAAGGAATTCTTTTCATGATAGGAGGGTTATTCTGTTGTTCAACTAATGGTTTTTGTGCATACAGAGAGTTTAAACTCATAGCAGTTATTGTAATAGGTAATAATTTAGCTATCTTGTTCATAAAATCACTTTGTAATAGATATAGTTTCTTTTAAATATTTTTTTCTTGTACTAGGGCTATAATCGTATGCGATGACAGTATAGCTTTGATTAGTTTCATGTATTTCAATAACATGGTTATGGTCGTCTTTGTATTTATATATGGCAGTACCTGAATCAATTATTTCTTTATTCACCAAAGTATATTCGTATTCACTTGTTAATGCGTTCATGAATTTCACTAAATCATCAACATTTTTTAAGTTTTGTATTCTTTTTTCAGCCAATCTCGCTCTTTCAAAAGCCCTGAAGCTTGCAGTAGATGTTAGATATATGTTATCGTAGGTGCTAATAGCTTTAGGCATCCACGTATCTGAAGTTCGGATTAAAGTTATCAAAGCTGTTGTTCCTATTATTGCTGCCAGCAAAGCCTTTTTCTTTTTATCCAACTTAAAAGCTTCTTTATTTATTTTAGGAACTTTGAATTTCATGAAAAATAATTTAAAACAACAAATTTAAAAATCTTTGTGTTAATTTTTAACCAAATTCGTGTTTATTATATCAATCAATTGGCTTTTTGTCATTTTTTTTCTCGTTATTCCATTGTCTAAAGCTTTGATTCCTACGGAAATAGCAACTTGTTTATGTAATCTTTTATCTAAGGCAGATGGCATTAAATTATTTTCAGTAGGTTCTTCCAAGTAATTCGCAATAGCTTCAGCAGCAGCTATTTTCATTTCATCTGTTATTTTTTTAGCAGTTGAGTCTAAAGCACCTCTAAAGACTCCTGGAAAAGCCAATAAATTATTAACTTGATTCCTAAAATCGCTTCTTCCAGTAGCAATTATATTAACTCCCAATTTTTCAGCAAGTTTAGGGTCAATATCAGGTATGGGATTTGAAATAGCAAAAATAATTTTCTTATCATTCATTGATTTAACATGTTTTTCATTTATAGTATTAGGTCCAGCAGTACTTATTATTACATCTGCGTTTTTTGCAGCTGTTTCAAGATTACCTTCCAAATTTTCTTTGTTAGTTTTTTTAGCCAATTCTAATTTGAATTCATTAAGATCTTTTCTTCCGAGATTGAGTATTCCTTTAGAATCAAGGCAGATGATATTATTAAAGCCGTAGTTTAATAAGATTTTTGTTATGGCATTACCTGCCGCCCCGACACCATTTATAACAATTCTAATATTTTTATTCAATTCGAGCACGTGAATAGCATTTATTAGTCCTGCCAAAACAACAATAGCTGTTCCATGTTGATCATCATGGAACACAGGTATATTTAGAGAATTAATTAATTCTTTTTCAATAAAAAAGCATTTAGGGTTTTCTATATCTTCAAGATTAATTCCTCCAAAAACAGGTTCTATTGCTTTAACAGTATCAATAATCTTGTCTTTATCTTTTTCGTTTAAGCAAATAGGAAAAGCGTCTATGTTAGCGAATTCTTTAAAGAGCATAGCTTTTCCTTCCATGACAGGAATTGCCGCATAAGGGCCTATGTTACCCAAGCCCAAAACTCTCGTGCCGTCACTAATTATAGCTACGTTATTCCATTTATTAGTCAATTCATAAACATTTTCATAATCTTTTACAATTTCTTTACAGGCTTCAGCTACTCCTGGGGTATATGCAGAAGCCAATTTCTCTTGTGTGTCTAAATGATCTTTACTACAAATAGATATTTTACCTTTCAATTTTCTATGATAATTAATTGGCATATAAATCACTCAGAAAATCTTTTATTTCATTAATATGATATTTTTCTTGAATTGATATAGGGGTTATAGTAATTTTCTTACCATTGATTAAGTGATGGCATTCTTTATCGTTACAATTTTTATCACATTTGTGATAAATACCTGATAACCACAAAAATTTTCTTTCTTCAGGGTCATAATCTTCTATGATTTCAACGTCATAGTTTTTAGTTCTCAGTTTAGTTATTTCAATGTTAACGTCATTTAATTCTTTAGGGAAGTTAATAGAAATCAGGTCTATATTTTCAGGGAATTTATTTTTTTTGATGTTGAAGAGGAGTTTAGTAATAAATTCTTCAATCAGCATAAGAGTTTTAGTATCATAATCTTTGATTGGTTTATAGTCTATTGAAAAAGCAATAGCTTTTTTACCATGGATTATGGCTTCCATGCAAGCGCCTATGGTACCTGAGGTAAAGAATGATTGTAACGAAATGTTATGTCCATGGTTTATGCCCGATAATACTATTTCAGGTTTATAATTTTTCAATTCTGATACTTGTTTATTATGTAAACCTATAGCTATGCAGTCAGCTGGATTTCCGTTTAAGGTGTATAAATTTTCATCAATTTTATTTAATCTAAGTGGTTTATGAAAAGTCATTGCTTTTGATGTAGCGCTTTTCTGTCTATCTGGTATTATTCCAAAGGATTTATTATCAACCTTTTTAGCACAGTTAAAGAGTAAATCGAATAAGAGAGTTTTGCCATCGTCATTAGAAAGAAGGAACATAGAAAAAAATTGTTAAGAAAAGAATATAAATTAAATTTCATTTTTTATGCTATTGACTAATTCCTCCGCCATTTTTTTGAGATTTTGTGCTTCTTTTAGATTAAATGCTTCAGCAGTTATTCTTATTACATCTTCTGTACCAGATTTTCTTATCAACAAAAAGCCTTGGTTATTTTTAAAAGTTATTCTTATACCGTCGAGATAGTTTATTTCTTCGATATTATGGAAAGTTTTTTTCACTTTACTTTCAAGAAGGCTCATTATTTTTTCTTTGTTGTTTACTTTGATTTTGCTTCTTGAAACTTTATAAATATCAAATTCATGAATTATTTCAACTATTTTTTCCTTTCCTAATCTTTCGTATAATTCCAAAAATTTCAATAACAAGAATATGCCATCAGGAGCATAATGAAAATTTTTGAATATGTATTCCCCGCAAGGTTCTGCCCCAAAGTTTGAATTTGAATTTAGTAATTCCTTAGAGATGTTAGCACTTCCTACTTTAGTAATTCTAAGTTTACAATTTAGCTTCTCACAAAGGACTTTTAATGAAGTTGAGCTTTCAACAGTTGAAATTATCTCTTTCAAGTTATGTTTTTTTATCATGTAGTAACTCATTATCAGTAATTGTTGTTCTTGTGAGAGCATTTCTTGATTAAAAATTACTCTACATCTATCAGAATCACCGTCAAAGGCAAATCCCAAATCTAAATTTAATTCCTTAATCATTTTGATAGAATTATTCAAATTCTCTTCAGTAGGTTCTAATTCTCTTTCAGGAAAATACAAATTAGAGTTAGTGGAAACAAGAGTAATGTTTTTGAATGAAGAGATAGCTTTTTTAGCATCTATGCTTGCGCATAATCCTGCAAAATCAACTAATATCTCATGTTTTTTTGTCAATTTAATCAGATTTTTTATAGTAGAGTAATAGCTTTCTTCAAGAGGGGCATAATTTATGTTAGAGAATTGTTGCCATTTAGAGTTAATTAGAGAAGTATCTTCAAAGAGCCTAACTTTTTCAGATTCTTCAATTCCTTTATTAAACAATTTAATCCCAACATAATTTAATGGGTTGTGAGAAGCAGTTATTTGTATTCCTAGTTGGTTATTCATGTAAGAAAGAAAAGCAATTACTGGAGTAGATTTTACATTTAACGCATAGCACTCTTTATTAGAATTTAGAATTGCTGATTGAGCAATGGTATAAAGAGGTAAGCAGCTACTTCTTCCATCGTATCCGAGATAAACAGTTTTTGAATCACTATTTTTCAGATAGCTTGCGATTATTCTATAAGTTAATAAAGGCGATAATTTATCGAATTCTGACCTTATTCCTCCAGTACTAAGTGGTATTTCATGCATACAGAATATGAAATGAAATTAACTATTTAAAAAACCTTTTTAAAATTAAATGGTAATTTTAATAAAAGCACGTATCTGCATCATTTATAAACTTTTATTGCGTATTATATTATGCTTAAGAACTTTATTTTTGGTGATTCTTATGCCAAGAGGAAAGAGGATAATCATTGAAACAGAAGTAAAAGATGCAGTAGTAGAAAATTTGTTGTCTTTAGATATCAAAAAGATGGCAGAGCATAGGCAAGAGATTGAGAAAAAGATAGAGGAATCGGTTAGAGAGGCAGTTGACCAAGCCACGAAGCATTTGCAGCATGGCAAACTAGATCCTGCTATAAGAAAAAAATTAGGTTTGTTTACCTTAGAAGAGGCTTATGAGGAATTGAAGAGAGCAGGTTTTGGTTTTAGTTTTAGAGCTTTTGCGGGAAGGGTTGAAAGAAAGAGCATAAAATCTGTCAAAGTTGGGCGTTATAGATACATTCCTCTTGAGATTATTAAGGATTTAGCGAATATAAGAAGCGATTTCTATACTATGAATGAAGCATATTTGAAGATTTCTGCTTATGAAGAGGATTTGAACATAAGAGCTTTTATAGGAAGAGTTGAGAAAGGTTCTATTCCTTCTTTGAAAATAGGTACCATGAGATTGATCCCAAAAGTAGCGATAAACTCTTTGATTCATATTGCACAAAATTATTACACAGTTTCCCAAGCAATTAAGAAGTTATGGGAGAATGATATAAAATTAAAGAGGAACGCTTTTGAGAGGAGATTAGATAGAGGAAGAATCCCATCAGTAAAAGTGGGTGGTAGAAGAGTAATAGCAAAAGAAGTTTTAGATGAGCTTATTAGGAAGGAATTAGCTTTAAGGCAGAAGGAGATGCAGAAGAAGCAAGAGCTTCAGCAGCAAAATATTCAAGAGCCTAGAAACGAGCAGAAGAAATAATTTAAAAGCTTATTAATTTTCTTTTTTATATTCAAAGAATTCTTCAGGTTTATATAGCATAGTTATTTCTTTCTTTTTGTATTCGATGAATTTTTCTATTACTTTTTCATAGTTATCTATTTCTATAAAGTTCAAATGTTGTGGTAGGTATTTAGAGAATTGTCTTTGGCTGATTCTATCTTCAAGAAACACTATTATGCCAAAATCAGATTCATTTCTTATTAATCTTCCGCTGGCTTGTATTATTTTATTAATAGCAGGGATAATGTACGCATATTCTAAGCCTTTATTAAAAACTTGTTGAAAGTACTGGATTTTAGCTTTTGTTAACGCGTTCATTTTATTAAGTGGTAAGCCAACAATTATTATTCCTTTTACCATATTATTTTTGAATTCTATACCTTCGGCTAGGCTACCTCCTTGTACACAGAATAGTATATCTCCTATTGTATTGAATAATTCTTTGATTTCTTTGATTTCTTTAGGTTTCATTTTATTTTTTTGATAAAGAACAATTTTATCAGAGGGCATAAATTTTTTTACTTCTTCCAAGAATTCGAAAGAAGGGAAATAGCAGACAATTTTAGAATTAATTTTTGAATGAATTTGTGAAATCGTTTTAGCGATTTTTGAATACATTTCTTTGTTTCTTTGGGAATATTTACTAGTTATTCCATTGATTTTAATTACGAGTCTATTTTCAAGAGAAAAAGGGTATTCATAATTTTTCTTAACAGCTTTTTCTATTCCCAATAATTCTTCTGTCATGTCTACGTTCAGGCTTCCGCTCATTAAAATGGCTGAGTAGAAGTGATTAATTACTGATGAAAGGTCTCTTACATCCAAGCAGTATTTAGCCAATTTAAAATTTTTCTTTTCCAGAATTCGTGCAAACTTAGTTTCTTCTTCAACATTATTAGATGGCCAATTAGCGATGAAATTAGCTAATTTTTGAACATTACTAGTTTTATTCATTTTAAGTGTTAATTCCAATCCTATTTGAGAAAGATTATCTAATAAATCATCATATTTATCGATAAAATTAAAGAATTCTTGCGAAACAATAGTTTCTTCATCATTTTCTAAATAAAATTTACATTTTTTTACATAATCTTTATAGAACAATTTCAATTCTTTTTTCAAACAGTCTTGTTCGTCATAAGACTGAAATTTTTTCAATTCTAGGTAAGCTTTCTTGATGATTTTTACACCAATTTTTTTGCTCAATTTATTACTTAGTCTATCGTAGAGGTTGTGTGCTTCATCAACAATTAGTATAGAATTTCTTTTTCTAATAGATGATTTCATTAGAATGTAGTTAAATATTTCAGGAAAAAATACATGATTAAAATCACAAATTATGATATTTGAATATTTCAGATTTCTTAAATTGAGTTCATATGCACAAAAGCCGTTTTCTTTAGAATAATTAATTATTTCGAATGCGTCTTTGTTTAGAGGAATTTTTTTGAAGTTGTTAGTTTTTAATTTCAGCATATTTTCATCAATAACATTAAGGTAATATTCGCACAAGTTTTTTTGGCACAAGTTTTCACATATTCTATAAAAAGCAGAATTATCTTTAGCTTTAGCATTTTCATTGGAGCACATATGCATTTTTCCTATTAGGTCTGTTACTACGAAGTTCGTCTTATATTTTTTATTTATTTCATTGATTATCTCAATAGCCAATTTGTGTTGAGAAATTTTAGGGGTTGAAAAAATTACATTTAGATTATTTTCAAAAGCATGAAAGAGAGCGGAAGCTAAAACAGCATCAGTTTTTCCGAGTCCTGTAGGTGCATTAGCAATTAACACATTTCTTTCTTCAATTGTTTTCAAGCAATCTTTAGCAAATTTTTCTTGTTCTTTTCTCAACTCGTTGAATCTTATAAACATCAATATAAGATTGATTAATTAGTCTTTAAAAGCGAGTTAAGCCTTTTTTCCATTTGAAATTTTTTTTTTAAAGTAGCCAATCCAATTTTCTATTTATTAATTTAGCTTTTTGCAGAGTAATTGAATATCCTTTATTATTTTCTTCCAATTCTTTATAATGAATGAAATACCATTCTTTATTTTTCCATGCTATATACGTACTAATTCCAGAGACTTCTTCCCATCTCTTCAAACCTTCTATTTGGTTTTTATTCAAATGCAAATAATCATTATTCCAGTTTTTGCATTCAAAGGCATATTGTAAGCCATGTTTAAACGCAAGAATATCTGGATTATTATTTTTTCCCGACCCAGCTATTCTTGCAACTATGTAATTATTAGATTCCAGGAACCTCATTAATTCTCTTTCTGCGCTAGAGCCTTTGTTATATTTTAGTTTAACCACATAAGAAAATTCACTTAATGCCTTAAAAAGTTGTGTGTAGATATTACTTTAAGTATGCAGAAAAGCAATTGCATTTTGATTTCATTTCTTATTTTTTTGTCTTACTATTTTTTTGGTTGTATTGAATTGAATCCAACTGCGTTGAAATATTTACAAGAAGCTTATCAGTATCAGAATACTAATCCTAATCCTGGAATGACTGAAGAAGAGATGCGAAAGCAGATCATGGAATTTAGTGGTAATCAAACTTTTGAATATTTTTCTCAATGTAAGTTTAATACTAATTGTACTTACATTTATTGTGAAAATACTTATTATGGCAATTTTATAACAAGGTTCATCAATTTCATCAACAGATTAATTTCTGGAGTTAATTACGATAGCAGGATTCCAGAGTATAGTCTCAATCAAGGGATTTGTTCTATAAAGACATCAAATGTGACAGATGTTTCAAAGCTCTATTTCAAATTTCTTAACGACAGTTATATAATTGCAAAGCATGTTAATGATCCTAGCAATGGTCTGTTGCCAAGTAATTATCAATATCCCGAATATGGTTTTAGGTACTTTGCTATTGGAGGAGGAAGATACGGTTTTGAATTTGAGCAAGCCAATAGGGTTTGTGGTAACGGTTTCCAAATAGTTTCTTATTGGATAACAGGATTGCCTTATTCGAAGCCTGTTAGAGCCCCAATGAAATGTTATTTAGAGAAGAACGTCTTTCCTTTATACATATTATATTCAGGTAAAGACCATGATTCAATGACTGTAAATGAATGGAACCAATTAGTTGCTAGTTCAGAATTAGTTGCTAAGAATTTATCTAAATTGAATAGTCCAGTAGTAGTTACTACTGAAATTAATTTTGATTTTTCAAACGACCCAAATAACAAGTTCAAGCACGTTCCTTACATTGTTGATCAGACTATTAAGCTTTTAGACAATTGTCCTAAGTGTTTTGTTGCAATAACTCCGAAATACAATAATTATGTTATAATGATTTCTAACGATACTAACAAAAAAGGGGTTTTGACATTATTGAGAGAGAAAGTTGGTGAAGACAAATACAAAGAATACAAGAAAAGATTGTTAGTAGGCATAGGTTTGATGTTGAATGATTTGCCTGATTTTACTCCTAATGGAGTTATTGCTAATTTAACTTATCCTAATTCTATGCCAAGAGTTATGCAATTTACAGAGGACTTACCAACAATAATTATCTATCTCATGGCAAAGAAGGAATTAAGGAAAATAGAAACAGAGTATGCAACTCCATTTTCTAAAGAAGATGAAGAAGAATTAAAGAATATGCCTAAGATAGCTACTTATAAACTGATGAACGAAAAGATGTTTGCAGATGTCATTTCTGTTATGTATTACTCATCACCTTTGTTGGTTTCTAGAGGAATAATAGGCTTTGTTGTTCCAAAGTATTATAATGACACTAAAGACTACATTTGTGGTGGTAAATGTTTATCATTATTAGATAACAACAACGGTTTTATCAACAATCTTTCTTATGCATTTTTCAAAGGTTGTTATGACTATACGAGAAGAATGCCACAGCCTTTAGTTTTTGCCACCTATGGTGGAAATAGTTTTTGTTCTTTTCAAGCAAATTACATTAGTGAAAAAAGATTATATGAGAGCGAAATAGAATATCCTGACTATAATAATATCTCTATGGAACTAGGTTTAATTTCTTCAAGGGCACCTTATTTGGGATGCGACAATTGTTATGGGTTTGCTCCAGAGCCATTTTACAATGTCACAGAGTATCAAAAAAGGTTAATTTCTTGGCCGAGTTCAGGTAACTGTCCGATACCTTCTAAGTATAAAGAATATATTTTGAAATATGCTTCAATATTTCCTACGGGCAATGTTAGATCAGAGGATTTATTAGACAAAATGGATCCTTTATTGATTGCTGCGGTTATTTATCGTGAGAGTTCATTTAATGAGAAGGCTGTTTCAAGTGCCAATGCTTTGGGCTTGATGCAGATTTTGCCTTCGAATGTTGTTAGTACAGATCCTAATGATTTGATTGACGATGCATGTAAAGAGACAAATGCTTTTAGAAACTATGTTCAGGAATATAAAAATTCACAAACATTGGAAGAAAGAGAAGAGGCAAAGAAAAAATTGTTATTTGATCCAGAATTCAACATTTGTTATGGTACGCAATTATTATCAGACAGAATTTATTTAGCTAATTACAAAATTAACAACAGGTCAGACAAATGGTTTAAAGTTATTGAAGGAAACGAGAATAATCCACAATACGTTTTATGGATGTCCATTTATTTAGGTCTTTTGATGTACAATTCTTATCTTGATAAAATAGACGCTGCGATTAAAAATTGGTTAAACAGCAACAAGCAATGCAATGGCATTTTCATGCCTTTTGAGGTTTATGTCTACAATTGTTCAACAAACGGTTTACCGAGTGAAACAAGAAAATACGCTTACAACATATTAGCTATTTACAATGCTTTAGCTGAAAACGATGATTGTTTAGACAATTATTGTGGGGAAGAATATGCAGACAATATCCAAAATACTGCCAGTGACCAATTCTTACCTATTTCAATGGTTGATGCTAGGGGTGTGGTTAACTTACCTGTAGGTAATATAACTAACGTAGTGACTTCATGTTTTGGTATGCGAATGCATCCTGTTTTAAATGTCTATAGGATGCATACAGGGATAGACATAGCTGGTTCGGAGAGAGATATATTAGCAGTTGCAAAAGCCAAAGTAATAAAGGTAAGAACAGACAATCCTAGTAGTGGTTATGGCCATTATGTTGTATTACAAGACTTAAATTATCCTCAGTATACTTATTTATACGCTCACCTAAGTTCAGTTTCTGTTAGTGTTGGTCAGATTGTTAATCCTGGTCAGAAGATAGGTGTAATGGGTTCGACTGGCATATCTACAGGAGTTCATTTACACTTCGAGATTAGGAAAAACAACGCTCCTCAGAGCAGTGTTAATCAATTATCAAAGTATTATGGTGGCGTTAATTGTAAATAGTAATTAAAATCTTTATAGAAGAGCTCTGAGCATTGTTGTTATTCCATTATTTGTAGCAAAAAAAGCGCTTTTATCTCTGCAAAAAAATTTGATGGAAATACTTTTATTGTCTATTTTTTTTATTTCTAATTTAGATCTTTCGTAATCTGTTTTTTCTATTATCAAGCCCTGAAATATAGCTTCGCATAACTTTTCATCGTTAAAAGTCAATATTATTTCAGATTTGATTTCATTTAAAGGCTTTTCTTCTGGCATAAATTACTTTTGCTTCAAAAAGCTTTAAATTATCTGCATATATTTGAATTTTTTCTTTAGTAGCTTTTATGAGTAGGTTAAGTGCTAATAAATCTATAGGTTGTAATAGTCTTTCAAGTTCATTTTTTAGTATCTTGTTTTTTGAAATGATTTCCAAGCCATGATAATTTTGCAAAATTTTTTTTAATTCTTTTTTTTCGACTATGAATTCATAATCTTTAATAATTATTAAAGGATTTAGATATTCATAAGGATATTTGCTTATGTCTAAAAAGACTAATTTAATTCCTTGCGAGTCTTTTTGTCCGATGCAAATTCTTGAATATAAGTGTTTTTTTTGATTAATCAGTTCTAACAAATTCTTTTCTCTTCTTCTGTAATAATGTGCTTTTAGCAATAGAGCTAATAAACTTAAAAAGTTCTTTTTCTCTTTAGGCAATTTCTTTGAATTCGTTATCAACAAACTCATAAAAATAAAATGAGAGTTTTTAATCAGTTGAAATTTCTTTAACTATTGGCGGCCTTTTTTTAAACAGGATTCTGCAGCCGCAATAAGGGCATCTTACGAACTTTGTATCTATTTTTTCTATATCTTTTTTGCATTCAAAGCAAACATACATAATTATTCACTCTTTTTATTTTTATGTTGATACATTTGCATAATTATTGCTTTTGCGTTTTCGCCGAGATTAGTGGATAAGCTATAGGCTGCTCCTGCATACTCTGATTTACATGATGTACATTGATAATGTGCAAAGCCTATTCTTTTTACTTTCTTTTTGCCACATGTTGGGCAAACATATCTACTCTTTTTAAGTTTATTTATCTCACTTACGAGTCTTCTTAATTTCATTCCATATCTAACATTAGGTGAGGCCATCAGAATCACTAATTAATAAATTAGTCTATTGTCTATAACATTATGCATAAGTTTTAAAAAGATTAGTTTTGGTTTTCAGTTCTTAATCAGTGTTCTCAATTATTTTTCTCAATTCTTTATGTTTTTCAAAAGTAATATCAACCATTTGTAGTATTTGTTCTTTTGTCAGTCCATCAAAACCTAGTTTTTGAATAGCATTTAAGTTTTCCCCGTCGACAGCAATCACTATTCCTGAATCCATCGCAGACTCTTCAAGTTGCGTTGGGTCAAGCATTATTTTATCTTTAACAACAGCAAAAGTTGAGCTAGTAACTATTCCATTCAATTCAAGGTTTTTATCGAATTCTCCATAGATTATTTTTGCAGTTTTATTTTCATTATCCGCTTCAACTTTAGGCATTCTGGTATTCTTCAGTGCAGTCATTGTTGCCAAATAGCATGCATCAAAAAGATTTCCATCGAAATCAAGTACGTGTAAATCAACATAGAGTACTAAAACATTTTTTTCATTTATGAAGAACTTTTTCAAATCAATTATGCCAGAGCTTCTGAAGCCTCTGTCAACAACTCTTGCCAATTCTATAGCGTTTTCATTAGGTGGTCCTATTTCAAATGTTGGTGATGCGAGACCTGTAAATTCAGCATTGAAGGAAATGGCAC
>JAVZJF010000011.1:0-12091 GCA_038870935.1 Candidatus Anstonellales archaeon
GAAAATGCATGTTTCTTATAGTTATTTCACTGATAATGTTTTGTGCTTCTGGTAACATAGCGTTTATTATTAAGAAAATTCAATTTAAAATCATGACCAAATTTAAACAACAATTAAGAATTTCTGAGTTAGCAATGAGTAATTATTATGAGATTTTTCATAATCAAGTTAAGGATTATTTAATTGATGTAGAAATAGGTAATGGCTCTATTTTACTTATTGATTCTGATATTTCAAGAATCAAAAATTGCATTGTTTATGAAGTAAAGAAATCATTTGCCACAAAAATAAGATATTTTCAAGCCATGAAATTAAATAACGAAGACACTAATTTCTCTTTTGATCATCTTAATAATAAATGCATATGCATTGATTCATATAACAATTTCTATTTATTTTATTCCTATTTTTCAGCAAACTCTTTAAGGCATCTATTATTTCTCAATCTTAACAATTACTCACTTGAAATTGAATTTAAGAACGATACTTCATTTTTTCTAAAATTTAATGAAATTATTAAAGGAATTAAAATTCAATTTAGTTTTGAACATAATAAAATAAATAGATTTATTTTACCAACAAATTCTATGAGTAATTCTTCATTACTTTCTAACTATCAAACTAACTTTGGAAGAATAGATTTGTTTGCACCTTATGGATTTACTATATCGGTTAACCATTTTTCAATACATCCTTTCATAGTTAGAGCTTGTCGGGAATCTAATGAACAAAAACTAAGATATTCTGAGATCTTTAAAGAATATGATGATTTATTATTTGAAAAAATTAGTGAAATCAAAAAATAAAATAGTCAATAGTAAAAAATCTAATTTAAATAATCGTTTAGAGAAGTATATCTGTTATTACTTAAGTGTTCATTTGTTATGATTTTTTTTTGCGAATCAAAATCTTTCGATATTCTTACTTTAACAATCCCATATACTCCATCATAGCCAGGTATTAATTCTACATTTCCTATTCTGGCTGAGATAATGAAATCTGCTAATTTTTGGTCAAACTTATTCTTTATTTCTTCATGGTTGACATTTAGTAAAACATTCAATTCGCTTCCAAAAGTCTTAATTAAATCAAAATAGAGTTTTTCAACTTTTTTTGACGTTTCTTTTGTGTCTAAATATTGAGAAATGATTTGTTTAAGAGGAACAATTTTTGAAAAAGGTATAAAGTTTCTTTTTTTATAGCCTAATGGCCTATTTTCATCAGCTAATTCTTCTACCCTATGTAATACTCCGATTGTTAATTGTTTTCTACAGACAGGGCAAATATTATTCAATTTCATGGCTTCTTTTGGTGATAGACTAACATTACAATTTCTATGACCATCATAATGATATTTCCCTTCCTCGGGATAGAATTCTATTGTTTTAATAATTTTATTTTTTCCTTCTTGTTCAATATTTTCCAATGCTTTAACTATATTTTCGTAAGTTAATTCTTCGACTTCTATAATATTAGCTTCTCTGCCTATTTTGTCTGGTGAATGAGAATCGCTATTTGAAATCATATTAACTGAGTCCAATTCTTTTATTCTCCAGTTCATTTCAGGGTCACTTGACAAACCAGTTTCTGCGCACTTGATATATTTAATCATGTCTTTGTAGCAGTCTTTAATCGAGTTATAACCACTGTTTGAGCCATAAACTGAGAACCAAGGAGTCCATATATGTGCTGGGAAAATTAAACAGTTTTTTGAAATACTTTTTGTTATTTCTACTATCTCGTCTGCTGGCATTGTTATAGTAGGTCGACCATCGGACTCTAAATTTGTCTTTTTTCCAATAATCTCATTAAATTGTTCTAATTCATCAATTGTCTTAAAGCCTATGCATTGATGAATTTTTTTGCATGCGTTGTTATCAAAGTAGACATTACTTATTTCTCCACAAAGAAGATACTGTACTCCATTAATTTCGTAGATACCTCTCTCATAGTCTTCTTTCTTAAATACTTTTTTCATTTCTTCAACATATTTTGGATGAGTTATGTCTCCTGTTGCAATCAAATTTATTCCTTTTAGTTTGGCAAAGTCACTCAATTCCAGAGGATTCATTTTACTACTAGCAGCTCTAGAATACTTTGAATGTATGTGCAAATCTGCAACTATTTGCATGAGCAATCAACGCATATTTAACAATTAGCTAGATTCTTTTGATTTGGTTTTGGTGTAAATTAAGTAAACTGCTATAGCTAAAATAACTATTCCGAGTATAATAAAAACGAGATTATTCTGTTGTTGATTACCTGTTCCAGGATTGGGTTGATTAGGTTGATTATTGTTATTTTGATTAGTATTGTTATTTGTTGATTCATTATTCGCAATTTGAAGTAAATTAACATTTCCTGAATAAGAATTTTCATTATTCTCTTTGTCTTTAGCAATTATAGTATAAGAAAAGAACTTGGTTTCTTCAGGAACATTTACTACTCCAACAAAGATTTCTTTATCACTAAATAGGTACATTGGAATTGCACCTTCTTTTTCTTCAGTTTCATAAAAGAGCGTAATATCACTTAGTCCAGAGGAATAATTTCCTTCATCATTTATTCTTGCTTCTACTTTTACTTTTGTTTGATTTTTGTCATATTCTACCTTTACATTGCTAATATTTGGTTTTTCTCTATCAACTGGAATTAAAATATCTACTTCTGGTTGGAATGTGATATATTTTGTTTTTTCGTAGTCACCAACAATTACTTTAATAGAAGGATTGTTTTCATCACCAAAAACAAATTCTTTTCCTGTTTCTGGTACAATTATTTTTTTGCCTGCATATTCAATGGTCCCTGCAATTTTCTTTCCAAGAGAATTTACTATATATATAGTTGCTTTTCTTTCATAAACTCTGAAACTATATCTCGCATTTTGAGTAACTTCTATCTTTTCTTCTTTTTTCAAGTTTTTATACAAAATTGTTATTGTTTGAACTCCTTTTGGGAGATATAGTCTTGCAACTCCATAAGAATCTGTTGAGTATCTTATGCCATTAAATTCAATAATAGCATTTGCAGGTTTTCCCTGGTCATCAATTAAATAAATAGAGACTAGATAAACAGGTAATTTAATGATCTGAGTAGAGTAAGTTTTGTTAATGTCAAATGTCTTTTTTTCTTGTAAATTTCCATAAATTACAGTAACTGTATATTTAGTGTCTACTTTATTAGGGTCAAACTCATTATTATATAAGGTAAAGTTAGCCTTTCCTACGTTATTAGTTACAATTGCTCTTGAAGTAATATATCCATCAATTGAATTCAACTGATACGTAAAGTACACATAAGCATTTTCAATAGGAATATTCTCGTCACTCACAACTTGTACTTCTACAGTTTTTCTAAATTCAGAAAAATTTACTTGAACAAATAGACTTAACAAAAAAATTAGTGCCAAAATCCCATTAATTTTATAATTCATATAAATCACTTTTTTCAGTGCTCCAGGGTTTCATCATTATTCAGCAAACCCGCATCTCATCATATATAACATTAATATACCATATGGTTTATTAACTGTTATAAAAGAATAAAAAATCACATGTTTTTAAGTGATATTTATGGGTGGAGAATTGGAATTAAGTCCAAAGACATTTGCATACTATTTAATTTCATTGATCTCAATAGCTTCTCTAAGCTATTTTTTTTTACATTTAACTGAAAAACAATTGATCGCTACAGTTATTTTATTTGCTTTAGTTTTAGGTACAGTATTCTTCTGGGAAATTAGGTTATCATTTGCTCTTGTTGGAATAGCTATTTTAATAGCCTCTGGATTACTAAGTATTGAAAAATTCATTGAATTTTCTTCTTTGAATATTATATTGTTTTTAGCTGGAATGATGATCTTTGTTGGTTATTTGGAAAAAGTTGCTTTTTTTGAATATTTAATAAGCAAATTAATTGTTTTAATTGGAAAAGGAGGAATTAGACTTTATGTTTTATTGATGTTTATGTCTGCTTTTTTTGCTGCAATTGTTGATGAAGTTACTTCGATTTTGTTTATGCTTTCAATTACTCTGTTAGTAACTTCCAAGTTACGAGTTAATCCAATGCCATTTGTTTTAATGATCGTTTTTGCAACAAACATAGGAAGTTCTGCAACAGCAATAGGTAATCCAGTTGGAGTTATGATCGCCCTAAATGCAAAATTAACTTTTTCTGATTTCTTGTATCATGCTACTATTGTTGCTTTTCTTGTATTAGCAGCTACAATAATTACTTGCTTTTTCCTGTTTAGAAAAGAACTTGAAGAGTTTACTAAAAATTACAAAGATTTGAAGCCAGAGGAATTGGTTGATGTTCATGAGTACGATAAAAAGATTCTTTATACAGGAATTTTCTTTGCAATCGTTTTTCTAAGCCTAGTTTTTCATTCACAGACAGAAAAATTGTTAGGCTTGGAAAAAAATTCTATGTTATTGGGAACTGCATTATTTGCTGCAGGAATTGTTTTATTCATAGAAGGAAGAAATGCAAGGACTTTTGTTGAGTCAAAAGTCGATTGGTGGACTCTTTTATTTTTCATGCTTTTATTCTCATCAGTTGGAACTTTGGAAGAAACAGGGGTTATGGAAATTGTTTCTCAGCAATTTGTTAAAATTTTTGGCCAATCTAAATTAATTGCGATGAGCGGAATAATGCTAATTTCAGGTATTCTTACCGCTGTTTTAGATAACGTTTTAGCAGTTGCAATTTTCATTCCTTTAGTTAAAGACCTATTACCAACTCCAGTTGGTTCTATTTACCTTTGGTGGTCTTTGCTCTTTGGTGCAACATTGTTTGGGAACTTGACAATAATTGGTAGTACTGCAAATATTATTGCTATTGGGTTAATGGAGAAAAGAGGCTATAAGAAAATTTCATTCATGGAGTGGTTGAGATATGGATTACCTGTTGTAATAGTGTCTGTTTCGTTAGCATTTTTGTTAGTATATCTACAATATTTATATGGCTGGTGAAAATTAATTTTTAAATCTATAATTAATATGGTGATGTTGATGGAAAAACTAAAAATAATCGTAATAAAAAAAGACGGTTCAAGAGAAAATTTCTCAATCCAAAAGCTGATTAGAGGAATGGTAAGAGCAGGATTGCAAAAACATTTTGCCGAGGAAATTGCAGATAAAATCGTTAAAATGAATTCTCATCTTTCTGAGATTCATTCAGCAGATTTAAGAGCACAAGTTATTAATCACATAAGAGAAATTGATGCAAAATTAGCAGAAGAATATTCTATGTTCCAAAAGTCTATTAGAAATCTGGCAAAGAACGAAGAATATGTTGAAAACAAACTGAAACTTTTAGTAGGTAATGCTGGCAATGTTATGAGCGTATATGGTGGGTTTCATATCATAGTCAATGACCCTGATGAATTTGATTATCATGGAGTTTTCTTAGAACTTCTTAATTCAAGTCAAAGCATATCAATTGAGAAAGAAAACGAAAAAATAAAAATTGTTTCAAAATAATAATCACGTTATTAAAATATTTTAGAGTAGGGCCCGTGGTCTAATGGCTAAGACGCCTGCCTTACACGCAGGAGAGCCCAGGTTCGATTCCTGGCGGGCCCATGCCCATGGAACATATAAGAAATTAATCTAAATGGTTTAAAGTGAATCTAAACGTCTTTTGATGGTTCTGAAGAAATATAATAAACCTGTGAGTGCGGAATATCTTTCTTTTCACCATAAAAAATAATATGTTTGTTGTCAATGATTTTTTTCTGCATTAGGAATTCGATACTATTTCTTCCAAATGCATTTATAGAATATATATTTTTTCCGTTCATATTCTTTTCAATTTCTTCAAAGCTTTTGACATAAATGCCTTTATAAAAATGTTTATAATTTTTCATATTTATTGAATAACTTTGAGATATTTTTATTTCTTTGTCTAATAAATCTTCATCACACATTGCTAAAATTATTCCATATTTACTTTGATGAAAATTTATCCAAATCATTTAAAAATCACCAAACTTCTAACTAAAGAATCCAGAGATAATCCCTTCCTCAATTAAATATACTTTGTCATGCATTTCTACTGGAAAGTTAATCAAATAAACATATCCTTGTCCAGTTATTCCATTGCAAGTATTGCCAGTTACAGAAATAATTAATTTCATAGAATCAGATCCACTTATGAATGGCGAAAAAAAATTTTTCTGCACTTTTTTGTCTTTGATATATATATCTGTTTCTATGACTTTACATTCTTCCCTATTTCGCATTATTTTTATTGCACTATTTCCATCTTCATCAAGTAACTGAATTCTTAATGGAAGTTCATCAGATGATTTAACTTCTAATTCTATTGTTGTATTTTTCCCTATTGAATAAGCATTCCAGTTAATGGGGTCTACATTTCTAAAACCTTTTGCTTTAGGTACAGAGACTTTATCTCCATAACTCGGATTTTTTGTCGCAAGTAAGAAAAAAGAAATTGCGATAGCAAGAATAAAAATTGCAAGGATTAAATAAACAACAGTATCTTTAAAATTCATCTAATCTCCTTTGTTTGAATTTTCTAAAAGTTTTCCATTTCTTTCTTATGTACTTTCCAAATTTTTCAATTCCATAGGTTTTAATTGCAATTAATGTTTTTTCATCACTTGGATAGCCTGAGCCAAAATCAATTCCTATTTTTTTCTTTATTTTTTCAATTTCTTTATCTCTAAATACCTTTGCAAAAATTGATGCCAATGAAACTATCTTATAGTTTCTATCAGCTTTGTGCTCTAAAATGATTTTGCCATCAACTACCTTTGCAAATTCTTCAGTTATCTTTTTATTGTTTCTGAATGGCGAGTCAATAACAATTGATTTATCAAATTTGCCATATGTTGTTTCTAAATAGCTAAGAAGTTTTTTTATTGAATTCATTTCCAGTTCATTTATATTAAAATTGTCTATTTCTTTAGGAAGAAGTTTAATCGTTTTATAATTAATCATTTTTTTATATTTATTTACTATTTTCTCCCTATCTCTCTTTTTAAGTAATTTAGAGTCTTTTATTTTGTTGTCATATTCAATAATATCAATTAATTTATTATCACAAACAACCAAGCAGATTATTAAAGGCCCAATTAAGCAACCCCTTCCTGCCTCATCTATCCCGCAATAAATTCTTTTTTCTAGCATAAAATTCAATTAATAAGTAAATTTAAAGTATATTATGTTGTTTCTTAATTTTGATATAATTTGCTATATTTATGGGCTAATCAAATTTTGTTTAAAACATATTCAAGTTCTTCTATTATATCCTTGTTTCCAATATAAAAAGGCGTTTTTGCATACACAGAATTGGCTTCTACTTCAAGGATATCTGATTTTCCATTTGTACCCTTTCCTTTAGTATTTTTTATAATGAGTGACATAGGAATCGCTTCAAAAAATAATCTTAATTTACCTTCTGGCTTACCTATCATTGAAGGATATGCAAAAAATCCGCCATAATGCAGCACTTGTGAAAAATCACCGACTAATGCACCGCAATATCTTAATTTGAGTTTCTTTTCTTTAGCTAATTTTTTAACAAAAGCATAGAATTTTGGTTCATAAGAAGTTATGTTTCCACCAATTCCAAAAACTTCGCCAGGCTCTGGCAGTTTAATATCTTCCTTGACTAATCTGAATTCTTCTTTCGGTTTCCAAGTTTTAACAAATTCCGATGTCTTGTTATTTAGTGCAATCACTAAAGTGGTTATTGGCCCATAAAGAGCATAAAATGCACATAGTGCATTTTTTCCTTTTGTTGGTAATTCTTTATCATAAATACTTACTATGGTTCCAAATGGGTTATTCGAAACGATGTTTGATGAACCGTCTAAAGGATCTAAGGTAACGTAAAATTTTCCATCTTCGTTTAGTAATACTGGTTCATCTTCCTCTTCAGAATAAAGTATTTTAACAAGCTCAGTATTTCTCATGTTTTCAATGAAGTATGTGTTTGACCAGCTATCTAGTTCTTTTGTACTTTCTCCAAACCTGTTTTCTTTTAATGCTTTTGTGTCCAATTTATCTGGAAAGGCATAGGAAATATTTACGACGCAGTCATGGAGAGAATATAAAATTTTAACAAGTTCTTCTTTATCAGCATTATTTTTAACATATTCTTTGAAAGTTTGGCCAAGCATAATTAAACACCTAATTAACATTCAAGAAAATATTAAAAATAAAAAAATCGTTTTGCATCATTTATGTATAATTCTTTTTTAATCTTCTTCTGGCCAAACTATTTTCCTTAACTTTTTAATAAATGGCATAGGATCTTCTCTTTGCCAAACGTTTCTTCCTATGGCAAAGCCTCTTGCCCCTGAATCCATAATGTCTTTTGCCATTGCGAAAAATTCTTCATCAGATTTGGTTGAACCACCAGCAGATATTACATGAGTTTTTTGTGCATATTTAACTACTTCTTTGAATGTTTCTTTAGAGCCTGTGTAATTTACCTTAACAACATCTGCTCCTAACTCTAAAGCAACTCTTGCAGCATATCCTACATATTTCAAAGTTTTTTCTTCTTCTTTTGGCATCGTACCTCTGGGATACGCCCAAACAATTGTAGGAATTCCATAATCTCTTGCCTCTGCTTCTATTACTGAAAAGTCATGGAACATTTGTGCTTCATATTGTGAACCTACATAAATAGTATATCCTATTGCGTCTGCTCCTAAAGCAACTGCGTCTTTAACTGATGCAACTGGAGCAGAGTACGCTTCTTCTCTTGGTAATATGTCTGTTTTACCATTCAATTTCAAAATTAAAGGCACTTTTCCAGAATAATTCTCCCAGTACTTTAACGCCACTCCTTTTTGTAGAATCATGCCTGTAAAATTACCTTTAACCGCCCATTGGATGACCCAATCAGGGTCTATGTTTTTATCATTAAAATCTTTTGGCCCATGTTCAATTCCTTGATCCATTGCTAAAAGTAGATATTTTCCATTCTTAGAAATCCTGTTTAATCTTCCTAATTTGCCTATAGCATATCCATAACCCATACCATCAACCCCTTATTCTTAATAATAATGAAGATTTTTTAAAACAATAATTATCTTAGATTAGAAAGGTTTCGTTAAATTCTGCAAAACTTATTTAAATAATAAATCAGAAATTGTAGGTGAAGGTGTTAATATGACAAATAGTGAGCTTGAAAGGAGATTTGTTCAAGCATTTAATGATGAGATGGTAAGAGTAGTAGGTACTTATATTAGAAGTTCAGAAATAAAAACTGAGGACTCTGTTGGACGAAGATGTTTGAAACTAGAAGTACCTCAAAATGAAAAGCAAATATTAGTTGAAATTACAGATTCTAGTTATTATCTTATAAGAAACGCACTTGAAAAGAGAAAAGGTACTTTAGATAATCCTCCAGTTGTTTCTGGTGGCCCAGGCTATGTGGCACCTCACACTGATGGTTCTACTTATGATAGATTATCAGCTAATGTTTTTGAAAAAGACGGTAAAAAATATTTGAGATTAAATTACACAGATATAGGAGTTATTGGTACATCATTATTTGTCAGATTTGATCAAGGTTCTCAAACACTTTTACGAATATTGAGCCAGGATGGAATTATTTCAGAAAGAGAATCTCCTTATGCTTATTTTGGACTTAATTCTCAAATAAGTCATTCGTTGAGACAAAGAATTGCTATGAGGATAAGCCAAGAAAATAAAAGGCCAGAGTACTTTAATATCAGTAATTTATTATTTGGTTCAGCTGTTGCACAAAATGCCATACCTTCTCCTAGTGAAAAAGTTGCAGGTACCAAAGAATTATCTATATTACATAGTGAAGCATTAAATGCATTAAATAAATTACAAATGCAAGATAAATTAAGAGATAGTGTGGCAAGAATATTATTGGCTGAAATGGCGGCAAGAGCGAGATACTTCACAAAAATTTTGAACGATAAGAATTCATCAAAAGAAGAAAAAGCGTATGCAGGAGAACAGCTCGGTCAAATCGCAAACGATTATGTTTTTGTCAGGTTAGCTTTTGAAGTGTCTGGCAAAAATTTTGTAGAGAATTTGAATTATAAAAAGATAAGAAACAGATATCTTGATGCAAATGCAAACCCAATAAACAGACCTACTGGTATGTTACATCCTGTTTACGCTCAAAGTGAGCAAAGAATACGAAATGCTTAATTCTTTTTAAAATCGCTATCTGGTATCATAACATTGTCTTTCTTCAATCATTTCTTTTAGTTCTAACAACGCTTTTTGCATAATTTGGCGTACTCTTTCACGTGAAAGATTCATTAGTACTGCAATTTGATAAACATTGTATTCTTTTCTATCTTTTGTGAGACCAAAATATAGTTTTATGATATCTGCCTTTTTTTTGTCTTTTTTTTCTAATTCTTGTAAAATTTTATGCACTAATTCTTTTGTTTCTTTTTCAATTACTATTTGTTCTACGTTTTGTGTATGGTCTATTAGGAGGTATTCTTCAACAGTTATATTTTCATCAGGTTCTGAGTTTGAAGGTAAGATGCCTTCATAAATCGAGCGTGCATTTTCAATTCTTTTTTCTCTTAGTAATGAATGGGATATATCTAATGAGAGATTTGTTACACGTGAAAGGTTTTCCTCGTTTAATGCCTCTCCGATGGAAAGTAATTTATGCTCAGCTATTTTGTATTTCCTATTTAAATTAGATGGTAAGTTTATATTCGATCTATTAGTTTCTAATTCTCGCTCGAACTTATTTTTAAGTGCTGATGTAAGATAAGTAGAGAAAGTTACTCCTAAATTTTCATTATAATACTTTATGCAGTTGAAAAGAGTTATGTATGCCAATCCATAAAAATCTTCACGCGTAAGATAACTACCTTCGAGATTGAGAGAACTAATTGTTTTATCTATTATCCCTTTGTTGAGTAAAAATAGTTCATAGAGTAGTCTTTGAGTTTCTTTTTCATCATGATTGTTATTTTTTATTTTCCTTAAAAGTACAATATTATCATCGCTAAATTTTGATTTTGGGAAATATTTTTTTCTATAGCGATAATTGTGTTGCATGTGTGTAAGTTAGCGGCAAAACATTTATAAGATTAAAGTTAAAGTTCATTGAAAAATTCTTCATTGCTTTGATTTGCGATTTCTTTAAGCTCCTTTATCCCTCTTTGAATAATTTGCCTAACTCTTTCTCTTGAGATCTTGTAGGCTTTGCCTATTTCTTCAAGTGTGTATTCTTCACTTTTCTCATTTATTCCATAGTAAAGCTTGATTAATTCAAAAGCTTGTTTATCTTTTTTTTCTAATGCAGTAAGTAGATTTAGAGCATATTCTTTAGCAATGTTCCTAACGACTTGTTCTTCAACGTTTTGTGTCGGGTCTGGTATAGAATATTCAACTGCTTTAAAATCTTCATCAGAAGTTATGATTGGATTTAGCAAAGGCATGTAAATAGAAAAAGCATCTTCTATTTTTTTTGCAACAAATAGTGCTTTTGTCTCATCTAAGGATAATCCACTTTCTTCAGCTATGGTTTCAGGTGTTATTATTGCTTCGTTTTTTTTAAGTATTGCTTCTGCTTTTTTAAATTTTTTGACAGAGTTTTGTGGAAGCCCTATGTTGCATCTTTTTTCCTCAATTTCTCTTATAAATGCTTTTCTCAGTGCTTCTACTAAATAAGTTGAAAAGCTAAAGTTTTTGTTAAGATCGAAATTTTCTACGCATTTATGAAGAGCTAAATAGGCTATACCTATTAGGTCATCATGATTTAGTATTGTACCTTTAAAATTAAGTGATTTTATAGTCTGATGTATCAATTTTTTGTTGGTATTGAACAGTTGTTCCATTAATTCTTTTCTTTCAATTTCTGAGATGTTTGCAAACTTTAATTTTCTTATCAATGTCATATTCGTTTTGGCGTAATTCTCTCTATTCTTTTTAAAAGTTGTTTTCATATGTGTAAATAAATGTAAAAACATTTATAAAATTTAGGTAAATCTGAAGATAATATTTTAATCTTATATGGCATGCAAAAATATATGCCTAAGTATATAGTAATTATTGGTTCAATAATGTCTGGCCTTGGAAAAGGCGTTCTAACTTCTTCTATC
>JAVZJF010000012.1:0-11988 GCA_038870935.1 Candidatus Anstonellales archaeon
AGCAAAATAATAATAATAGTAAAAGGTAAAGGTAGTTTAATATGAGAATGATGAAGTTGAATAGAGCTAACGTGGATATGAGCGAATCAATTCCAAATTATGTATTCTCTTTAGCAAAATTAAGAAATTCTGTTACAGCTCATTTTAACCAGAAATACTTTGATGGACATACTGTCTTCATCTTGCCGCATTAGACCAAAATTATCCTTCCTTACTCCCATTAATTGACACACTCGCAAAAAAAGACAAAGAATCCATGATAGAACATGTTTGTGCTTATGACTCTGCTAAAAAAACTCCATTAACTATTGTTGCTTTTAATAGATTAGATTACTTGGATTTATACATTGATAGGATATTAACATTCATTGAACCTTTTGATAAGAATCTTTTACTATTGTATAAATTAATATACTCTCATATTAATTCAAGTATAGTCCTTGGTGCCTTGCTTAAAAAATTAATTAATTGTGAACCAAAAGACTTCTTTTATGAATTGGTTAATTTGAATGATGATATGCACAGAAATTTATTGCATCTTGCTTTCCTTTATAACGTCGATGATGAAAGTATTGAGATACTGATGAAGTACGGAGCAGATAAAAAAACAATAGAAGCAACAGATTTGGCAGGTAACACTCTTTTAGACTATGCCTACTTTGGCAAAAAAGTTAAATTTTACTAACTCATTTGAATTAGCTGGATCCTTTGAAGATTTTTAGTAAATTTTAAGCATTATTCTTTTTTTATATGCCGACTAAAAATATTTTGAAATCAGTATTGTTTTTGTTCTCAACATTCAACTCATAAAACTTTGCCATTTCAGCTAAAACTTGCATCTTTAAGTACATTCCATCTTTTACTTCTGGGTTAGAAAACAACATATCCAACTCTTCCTTCAACATAAACACAAATGCATAAACATTACTTGATTGTTGCATGTAATACTTTGCGAAGAAATCTAAGATTAAATCTGAATTAGTGTTCAGTGGGATTCCTTTTCTATTTTTATCCTCATTAATACCATTTTTTTGGCTAAGATTATTGTATTCAGGTTCATAAGAAGATGTAGAGGAAAGAACAATTACCATGTTCTTAGGGTGATTAAGTTTGATAGTAAGTAGATTTTTGTCTGTAAGTGCGTAAGGATAACCTGTTGCACCAAAGTCAACTCCTTGGATTCTAAATACATCTCCTTTCAGCAAAGCATGACCTTGTGTCAATAAAATTGTCCATTCGTTATTCGTACCACTAATTCCTCCTGAATTTAGTTTTACTAATTGGTCATAGATGACTTTTGCAGCTTGCTCATAAAAAACTTTTTGTGCTAATCCATTTTTTCCTGCCATTAATTCCCAGGGTGTAAACTTCCTTATTCCATTCACTTTAGAAGAATTTATATAATTATTTAATTGAGGACCACAACCAACAACACATAAAGAGAGATCAAGACTTTTATTATTCAACAATTTTTCATTTAAAGATACAAATCTAGACCCAGATTGCAGTGAATGACTATAGAATATATTTAATTCTTTTTTAGCCTGCATGTGTGGGTCTATTATAGTTAATGTTTTTTCACATACAGGCAGTTTACCTTTTAGAATTTGAAAAATTTTAGATGCTGTTCTTTCCGGATAATCTGAATTTGCTAAAGCTAACTTCCCTCCAATTTTAATTATTCCTACATTTTTATGACCATTATGGTGTGAAAAAGTAGACTTTTGGCTCATGCTCATTTATTTACTATTATCCATTTTTAAATGTTTGGAAAGAAATCGAACAAAAAAGAAAAAATAAGAAATTAATATTAACATTTAAATATTTTAGTCACAGACTCCTTGTTCTCTTACTCTGAAAACGCACTCACCTTCTGGGAGATTTGGAGAATCAACTAATCTCGCAATTCTTTTATCATCTTTACCTTTTCTGAGATAAATTCTATATGTTGCAGCGTGTGCCAACACATGACCCCCTATTGGGGTTGTAGGATCACCAAACAAAACACCTGGATTGTCCATAACTTGGTTTGTAACTATTACTGCAAGATTGTATGTATCAGCCAATCTCTGCAAATGATGGATATGTTTGTTTAATTTTTGCTGTCTTTCGCCTAAGGAACCTCTACCAACATAGTCTGACCTAAAATGAGAAGTTAATGAATCAACAACTATTAATTTTATATTATTCTTTGTTATCCAGTCTTCAGCTTTCTCTGCTAAAACAATTTGATGGTCACTGTTAATGGCCTTTGCAACAAATATGTTTGATAAGACTTTTTGCCCATCTAAACCTTTTGATTCTGCAATTTGTTTGATTCTCTCAGGCCTGAAAGTGCTTTCAGTGTCTATAAATAATACTGAACCCTCTAATCCACCTTTCTCCTTCGGTAATTGACAATTCACAGAGCAAGTAAAACCTATCTGTGATTTTCCACTTGAATATTTACCAAAGAATTCAGTTATGGCTTGAGTTTCTATACCTCCACCTAAAAGGTCATCCAAGCTTTTAGAACCTGTTGTTAGTTTATTAACGTTTTTTCTTCTTTCGTAAACCTTATCTGCACTTTCGAAACCCATTTCCAAAGCATCTCTTGCAGCCTCAATCACTCTTTTTGCAGTTTCTACTCCTATTTCTGCCACTTCAGCAAGTTCGTGAGGAGAACTCGCAGCTATTTTCTCAAAATCCTCATAACCTACTTTTCTTAACTTTTCTGCAGTAGCTTCACCTACGCCAGGTAAATCTTCTAAAGTCTTTGGCTTTTTTTCATTCTTTTTTTCTTCATTCAGCAAATTTTCTTCATCAATATCTTTCTTTGGCATTGTAATCACAATAATCTTAAATAAACACTTGTTTTTAAAACAGAAGGAAAGTAATTTTCCAGTTATTTTTCCAGTTATAAAACAGGATTATTACTCTTTGATATGTTGTTTTATATAAACATCCCTTTTAGGATAAGGTATTTCAATGCCGTTTTCTCTAAATGCTTTATGAATGGCTTTAATCAACTCAGAAGTAGCTTTGAATTTATATTTAAACTCTATAATTCTTACAATAATTTTAACTTCTATTCCTGAATCTCCAAAACTTGAAAATCTGACCAATGGCTCAAAGCTCTTTACAAAAAATTCGTGCTTTTGAATTAGCTCTTTTGCTGTTTTTGTAGCAACTTCTTCAACCTTTTCTAAATCAGAATCATAAGATACTGAAGTAGGTACAATTAATGTCAGTTCTTTTTCTATTTTGTCATAATTTATTATTATTGTTGATGCGAGTTTTGAATTAGGCACAACAACTACGTTATTATCTATTGTTCTTAGCATCGTACTTCTCCAACCTATTTTGTAGACATTTCCTTCTTCCCCACTTTCTAATTTAACATAATCTCCTTCTCTTACAGGTCTGTCTATAGAAATATATAAGCCTGCAAAAAAATTCCCTAAAGTGTCTTGAAACGCTAATGCGATTGCCAATCCAGCAATACCTAATGAAGCCAGTAAAGGAGTGATTTCTATACCTGCAGTATCTAAAAGCATTATTAGAGTTATTGCAATTATAAATATTGCTACTATTCTTTTGACTGTACCTTCTAAATCCTTAATGTATAAGTTCTTTTTTGGTGCTACTTCTTCAACATACCAAGAAAAAAAAGCATTAAAGATATTATACAAAGAAATTGCCAATGTAATAATTATTCCTTCTTTTATCAACAATGTGACTATTGGGATATTTTCGAGATTAGTTATTTTAGCTGAAACAAAAATACTTATTATCAAAAGGAATAATGTCAAAGGTAAGTCAATCGCTTTAACCAATCTATCGTCTAAAGTAGTTTCAGTTTTTTTAGCAAATTCTGAAAAAAACCTCTTTAATAAATATCCAATAGTTTTAGATAATGAATAAGCTACTATAAAACCAATTAGAAAAACTATTAGTTGTTCTATTTTTATAACATCATTAATGATGGTTAATGCCTCTACTGTACTACTAATATTTTCTGAGGTATTAGTCATCTATTAGACCCTAAATATCAATAAATACTTATATGAGCTGTGCTATTTCTTTAGGATCATTTGAAGTTATTTGAACAACTCTATTAGTTGGCATAAGATGATTTATCGAACATTTTCTTATCTTTTTTCTCGTTTTACTTACTATTTTTACAAAGTTATCATCTATTTTTTCAACAACTACACATAATTGCCCTGCATCTCTACCTTTTGTTTTTACACAAACTCGTCCTTTATCGAAAACTTGAACCATGTAAATAACACCTCTTTTAAAATTGTTTAATTTTACTTTAATTTAATTTTCGCAAGAGTATTAACCAGATCAGCTGTCTGTTCAATACTTAACTTACTAGTATTTATTACTAAATCAAATATATCTGTATTTCTTATATCAATCTTGTAAAGCTTTTTATACCTTTTTATATTTTGGTTATCTCTTTTCTTGATATGGTCTAAAGCCTCTTCAAATGACATCTTATCTCTTTCAGCAATTCTTTTTGCTCTTTCTTCTATTGGAGCAAACAAAAAAATTCTTAAATCAGCATCTTTTATTACCCACGGACCTAACCAAGTTGAAATAATACAATTATCTAACTCTTTTGCTTTTTTTATGATCAGATTGTCTAATTCTAAATCTATATTTTTGTCTTTCTCAGCTAATTTTTGAACTTCTTCAAGAGTCAAATTCTTCTCTTTTGCCAAATCCTTAAACGTTATGTTTATAATAGGATATTTTAGTTTTTCACTCAATTTTTTTGCAATCGTAGTTTTACCTGAACCTGCAAACCCTGAAATACAAATTTTCAATTAAAATCACTTCTGAGTTTCTATTTTCTTTTTATCATTCTTTCTACTTCTACTTTGACATATTTTCTTAACGATAAAGGAACATCTTTTAATGCCATTTCTCCTTGTTCAATCAAAGTTGCATATTCTATTATTTGCTGAACAGTTTTGTGCGATAAATGCCCTCCGTATCTTCGGGAAACAGTTCTCTCTGATTTGCTCAAACTTTTGTCATTAGATACTCCTTGCAAAGGTTCTTTGGTTACTGCATCTCTTTGAATGGATTTACTCTTTCTGTTCTTAAACCTTATTTCAGTTTTTCCAGAAGGTAATCTCTTAAATAATTTTCTTACGCTTCTGCTCCTGTTTTTAGGTTTAGGCATAAAAATCACTCGCTTTTAACTAATATCATTATTGCTTATTTGCATGAGTTTTTAAACTTTCCATCGAACTTAATATTTTCTTAATCTGATTCAATAACCATTTTATTATCGCATAAGAATAACTCACAACAAAAATTGTTAGAATAAACGCCCCTTGAATATCTGTAATAGTATCTACTTCTATAATAGGTATTTTGAAAGGTAAAATCCATAAAAGTGATGTACCGTTTGAAAGAACTACTTTAGCAGTTGATTTAATTAAATTCTCATCAGAGGTATTAGCAAACAATAATAAAATTTCATTTTTCTGATAAGTTTTATTTTCATGATTTTGATAAATCTCGTATTTCCTCAGAGAATCGTGTTTGACAAAATTTTTTTGACCATTAACATAAATAATGTAATCATCAGCAATCAAATGATCGTATTTGTCAAGAACTTTTATTCTCCAAGTACCTGAATTGTCATAATCTCCAAATTGATAGCATGCCAAAAGGTGTTTATCATCTATTAAGGAATTAATAAGTTCTTTGTTAGCTTTATCGCAAAACATGGTCTTCTCGTCAGGCAGATTTATTATTATGTCATCAACATCATAAGGAGATAATTTTTCCAATACAAACATCGTCAATAAAAAGATTGTTGATAGAATAAAAAGATTTTTGAACATCTCAATGTTGAGCGTGAGTGATTCTTTAGAAACTTCCTCTGCCTTTTTAGAAATTTCTTCAAATTTTTTCTCATCTTTAGTTTTCTCTGCCTCTTTTAATTCCTCTCTTAATTTGGCACTTCTTTTCAAAATATCTTGCATTTTTTTAGGATCATAAAGCCTAATGTTCAAAATTTTTAAAATAGCAAAATATGCTAGTACTGCAAAAAGAATAACAAAATTAAATTGCTCAAACGTAAATAAATATCTGAAATGTTCAAGCATAATTCTACTCGACTCACAATAATTTAAATTAAATTTCTACTTCAAAAGAGTGAATAAAAATCAGAAAAAATAATCAAAGAATTTCCTGAAATTTCTTAACAGAATTTTCTAGTTTTCCAGTTGTGTTTTTTATGATTGCTATCGTTGCACCTGTCAATGCAGCATATGTTGATAACAAATTCCTATTTATGTTGTCATGCTCTATAATGTCTTCTATTGTGTCTTGGTCTCTTATTCTTGTAGGGTCGTTTTTTCTTCTATCTATCAATTCTTGAGGGTCAGCTGTAATATATACTAGTCTCTCAACTTCAAGCTCTTTAAGCACGTAAAACGGCAACCCAGGTAAATAACCTTTTGGTGTTTTTATAGAACAATGAGTGTCCAATATAACTCTTTTTCCATGTTTTTTGATTTCATCTACTACCATTCGTTGAATTCTTCTCTGTTCTTCAGGATTTAGCTTTCGCATCTCATCTCTATTAGACACTAGTTTTTCTTTTTGGGCGATTTCAAACATTAAAGTCCCATAGTTTAAAATCACGTAATTCTCTAATTTCAAATTTTGTAAAACTGTTGATTTACCTGCTCCAGGCAATCCCATTACTATTATCATAATATCAACCTAGCAACAAAAAACAACCTCATTATAAATGTTATCAATCAATCCTTTAAGAATTTGTTTAAAACAGGATAGACATCATATAATTGATACATTTTGAATTGCTCGTGTAATCTCGCAAATATGCTAACTGTTAATAAAATCCCTGTACCAGTACCAAATGCACCTAAAAGATCAGCAAATGCTGCCAGCAAGCCTACAAATGCACTACCTAAAAGAGTAATCGCAGGAATGTATCTATTTAAAAAGGATTCCATTATTCTAGGATCTGCCCTAAAACCTCTTACTGTATAACCCACTTCTAATAGCTGCTCTGCCAAATCTCTTGCACCCATACCACTCGTTTCAACCCATAAAAATCCTGAAATTATACATAGTAATGTAAAAACTACTACGTAAACAATTATATGTACTATTCCAGGCATTTTAGTAATAGGAGTAGTTGCAAATAAGTAGTTCTGATAAAATGTAATTATAGGAATCTTTAATAATTGATAATGTGGAGGAGGTAAAAAGAAAAACAATAGTCCATCAGAAATTCCTGAAATGATTGGATTTTTTCCTTCCGCGTATGCAATATACGGAGCAATGTTAAAATCACCTATATACAAATCGTGTTGGGCAATGTTAAAAGCCAGTAACTGAAAATGAATAATAAACGCACTTGCTAAAATCACTGGCAAATTGGAAACGTATAAGAACTTTATTGGAAACCCCTTCGCACCTATCCTATAATTACCAAGAGCAATAGGAATCTCTATTTTTAAGCCATCTACATATACGTTGATTAAGATTATTGCAATAGTTATGAATAAAGGAATAAGTTTTTGGATAATAAGAGCAACTGTCTGAGCAGTAGGTTCATTAAATAAACTTATTATTCCATCAGCACCAATAAAAGTATCTAATGTGCTACCGACTATTGCTATAGAAACTCCTGCAGCAATAAATAAACTTATTCCACTTCCTATTCCATACCTGCTAACAATCTCGTCCATGTAGAGTAAGAATATTGAACCCATGGCGATTTGAAGAATAACTAAGAAAAATAATCCTGTTGTTGGGTTTTTGTCAATAAATACTACTCTTCCTGCTGCTATAAAAACGTATGCTTCTATGAATGCAAGAATTATTGCTAACATTTTCTGTGTTTGTAAAAACAGTGCTCTTTGTTTAGTGTCTTGTAAATCTACTTTTAGAATTTTCGCACCTTTTAGTAATTGCAACAAAATGCTCGCGATAACTATAGGCCCAATACCAACAGTAACTAAACTTCCTGACCTACCTGCTGTTACTATAGAAATAAAGTCTGCAGGATTTCTATTCGATACTAACCCTATTGCCGTAGTTTCATACATGACAAAAAATAGGATTAAAACAGCAATTGTCCAAAAAAGTCTTTCGTTTAATGATGGCACTCTTGTCGGTGATTTAATTTCAGGTAAATGTTTCAGAATCGGCTCTAACTTCTCCAGCATCTATTTAACCCTCAATATAATATTTTATACAGCACAGATAAATTCTCTATATAAAGAAATCTATTTAGAACTTTTCTATTTGACCATTATTTTTTTCGACTTTCTCTTTAACACCTTTACTAAAAGCCTTTGCCTTTATTAAAACAGGATAATATACTTCACCTGTTGCTAAAACCTTTCCATCAAACTCAAACAAATATTTATCTTTTTCTTTTTTTAGCTCGTTTTTTTCTATCATCGTATTTATGGCACTAAGTGTTATTGTTTTCATTTTCTTTTTTGCATGAATACTGTTAAATCCATGTTTACCAAATCTATTAGGATCATATTTAACAGTCCATGTCCATTTAGTTTCTAAATAGCCTGCATTACCTTTCCCTCCACTACTGCCTTTACCTCTCTTGTTTTTTGTATTACCTTTACCATGCGTTCTGTTACCTCTTAATTTGATTTTTTTCTTTCTTTTTCTCACAACCATAAATAAAACACCTGATTAAAACATCATATGTTTTTAATCACTAATAATGATTAACACATCTGATCAATTAAGTCTTCCATTTCTTTTCGATCTCTTTCTCCTAATGCGCCTTTTGGATAAATGTGCTTTACATTACCATAACCTTTTGATGGAGGATGTAATCTAAAAATTCTATCCATAAACTCAGAATATTTTTTCTTGCCAGAATATATTTGCTCTAGTATCTCTTCCAGTTCTTTTTCAGAATAAATTTCTTTTATTCTCTTACTCCCTTTTTCACCTTTCTTTAAGACTAGTTTCTTTAAAGACTCTTTAGAAATTTCTCCCCATGTTAAATATCTGATACAACTCTTCAAAAGCTTATCGTTAGATTCGTTTTTCTCCAATAATACGCAGTGATTTGTCCTTAATAATCCTAATAGTTGCAACGCTTTTTTAACATCTGGATTTGCACCTACATGGCCTCGAACCTTTATAACTGCTAAAATCATTAATATCTACCTCAAAGAATCACATAACTAATGCTATAAAAAAATTAATATTAATCCCAGCTCTTTACTCTCATCGTTGATAATTTTTTAATCGCATCAACAACTGCCATTGCTGTATTGTATATATCTGAAGTATTACCTCTTGAAAATGACCAAATATCCTTAACACCAGCAAAAGATAGAATTTTTCTCACATACGGATGACAAGCTAATCCTATACCTCTTGGTGCTGGTATCAAAGTAATCTCGACACTCCCGCTTTTGCCGGTTATTTTAATTGGCAGTGTGTTCTTAGCTTTTCCTCTATCTTCCCAAGCACCAGAACCAAAAGGTACTTTTAAAATGTTCAACTTAGCATCTCGTAAAGCACTTTCTACTGCCAATGTCATTTTTGCGTTTTTTCCAACACCTATGCCTACATGGCCTTTCCTATCTCCTATTAACATTAGGACTCTAAACTGATTCTTTTTACCTGAATCTGTTACTCTCTGAGTTGTTCTTACTTCAAGTTTTTCTTTCTCAAGATTAGGTAAGAAATAATCAACTATTTCTGGCTCTAAGATGGGTTTACCCAAAGCTAATACTTGATCAATATTATTAAATTCACCATTCAAAACTCTTCTACCGAGTTCTGTTTTAGGAACCCAGTTTTCAATAGATTTTTTCTCCATGACTATAACACCTCATAATATCAAATTTGATTTAAACCATTGAAAGTATCTTTCTCTTAACCTCTTCAAATAATTCAGGTAATTTCTTTACGTCTATGTTGTTTTTTAAATATTCTCCAAATCTTTTTTTGAATTCTTTTTCATCTAATGTTGATGCATATTTTGAAATATGCTCACCTCTTATTCTGTCTTCACTTATTTGCTGTTCATTCATAGGACATTCAATCCCGTAATCTCTAAAAGCTATTGCAACTGCAAATAAATTCGAGTTCCTGGTACTGGTAAATCTTCCAATATCTAAAACAACTCTCTTTAGCTCGTTTTTGCTATTCTTTAACTTTTTTGCCAATAACAATCCAACCAAATAAGCTGTCGGAGTATTGTTTTTAGGAAGCCAGTTAAATTGCTTCAATTCTTTTGCATGTGATTGAGCTATGACTAAATCGCCTTTTGAAGAGAATTGATATACTTGAGCTAAGATGTATCTATTACTTTTTCTTACAACTAACCTAGGTGTTTTAGACTTCAATAAATTCACTCTTGCTCTATAATCAGTTACATTTTCTCTCCTTCGCCTAAAAGGAACATTATATTTTGGACCATGTGCCTTTCCCATGATTATTCACCAAAATTTATTTTTTGATTGTAATTTTATCTTGAGCAAGATTATTATCATTAATATAAGTTACTATTGCTGATTTGCTCTTGAAATGATTACCCTTGATCATATAATAAAGTTTCTTGTAAACATCTGAAGTAATTTTGTTTTCTTTCTTAAGTTGCTTGATGAAGCTTCTCTGACTCCTAACTCTGTTTATCCATAGCCTCTTTAAGTTAGCTCTGGCATTCAATGTACCTCTTTTGTTACCCTCTCCTCTTCTTCTACCTTTCTCCCTCTTGAGTTGATTTTCTTTGCCTCTCAGGCGTAAGTTACCTTTCTTTTCTTCTATGACAATTACTTTTTGCTTTAGCAACTCTCTTAAATCATCAGCAGTTATAGCTTCTTTAACTCTCTTCAAATCAAGTATTTTAACTCTACTTGCACCTACGTTCAACATTCTCTTTATCAAATTTTTAGCGCTCTTAGCGTTCATTATTGATCACCATAGAAAATTTCTTCGATAATCAAATACTACTAAAAAATTACTTTGGATTTGCTACCTTGAAACCATAACTCAAAGCTCTCTGCGTTATCTCTTTTTTCTTTTTTAAACTTAAACTCTTTTTCAATCTTATTATTATCAAATTTGGATTTTCATTAGCTCTTACTTGCTCTAATTGATTTAAGTTTTCAATTAAAACTTCTTTTCTTCCACTAGGATGAAGATTTCTTATTACATCAGTATTCTTATAGCCTATCCTTGGTAATCTACCAGCTTTCTTTAATTTTTTTGCTTGAGCGTTATCAATGCCTCTTGGCTTTCTCCATCTATCTTTTACTCTCTTCCTTTTTGTTCTACCAAAATTCGGCTGCTTAAATATAGGATGCTTTTTCTTTTTTGATTTCAATAATTTTTTAAGAGAATCATCATTTGTTTGTTGGACTTTTTCATTTGCCATAAATTCACCCCAAAATCATGTTGAAAATTAATCCTCAACCTCATAAATACCGTCTTGGAATACACGTGAATCTCTGTTTCTAATCCTTGTAGCTTGTCTGATATTTGCATAAGTTTGACCTAGTGCTTCTATATCACAAGAAGTCATAAAAACTTCTTTCCCTTTTACCTCAATTTTCACATTACCTATTATCCTTGCCTCTCTTGGCTTTTTTTCACCTAAAAAGTTCTTAATTAAAATTTTGTTACCCTTAACTTCCAAAGTAATTGGAAAATGTGCATGAACGATTTTCAAATGCTTTTTAAATGGCTCTTGAACACCTTTCAACATGTTCTTTACATGCGCTTTAACAGTGTTTAAATCCATTAATGAGTTAGATGTTATTACTATCTTATTATTTTCAATATTTATTTTAGGCTTCCATTTCATTGTTCTTTCAACATTACCATTAGGACCTTTCACAACAATCTTGTTATCTATAATACTCACATTAACGTTAACTGGAATTTCAATACTTTCGGATAAGATATTTTCTACTTTTACCATATGAGTTCACCGCAAATTTTTATTGTCAATAA
>JAVZJF010000013.1:0-11897 GCA_038870935.1 Candidatus Anstonellales archaeon
TAAGAACTTTAGAATTTGTTTTGGTTTTGGTACCACGCAAGAAAAATGTGTAACTGGCTCCGAACAGTAATTATTTATCTGAAAGCGGCCTAATAAGCCGCTTTTTTATTATCTTTTGTTATTGCGGGCCGCACTTTTTATTATTTTCGCAACAGCAGAACTCTCATTCTTTCCTTTTCCAAAAAAGTGATATAATATTAGTATCTTTTACAATATTCCAATTATTTATGAAATTATTAAATTACAAAAATCTGAGACATTTTGTTTTTGGATTTTTAATTATTTTTTTAAGTACTTCTTGGGTGGCTTTTGCTGCTAATGAGGTTATCGAGTCCTTTAATGTTCAAATAGATCTCCATCCTGATAGTTCTGTCGAGGTAACTGAATTTATTAATTATAATTTTGGTTCCAATCAAAAGCATGGTATTTTACGTAATATTCCTTTGACTTCAGAAAATGGTCCCAATTTAGATATTAATGTCTTGAAAGTAACCGATCCTAATAATAAAGATTATCCTTATACCACCTCAATGTCTAATAATGTTTTAACAATTAAAATTGGCGATCCTAATGTTTTAGTCAGCGGTAAAAAAACTTACGTTATTAAATATACTGTTTTAAATGCCATTAGAAATTTTTCTGATCATCAGGAATTATATTGGAATGTCACTGGTAATGATTGGAATGTTTCCATTGGAAATTCTGAAGTGGATATTCTTCTTTTCCGTTCTTTATCTTCCCCCAAAATAATTTGTTATACTGGACCTTATGGCAGCAGAGAGCAAAATTGCACTTATTCTTTTAACGATACGAGTGTTAAATATATTTTAACTAAGTCTTTGGGGCCAAAAGAAGGATTTACTATTGTTTTGGGGTTTCCCAATAACTATTTTCAGATAGCTAATACAAATAATACTAATTCTGTTACCTCAATTACTTCTCCTTCCGAGACTTCTTTCAAAACAAAATCATTACATTTTATTAAAAATACAACAGATTATTTAAGAGTTTTTGGCGGTGCGGGTATATTAATATTTATTTTAATTTTAATTGCTTTCTTTATTTTGCAAATTATTAAGTTTGTTTTTAAAATTTTAGCAAAGGCAAAAATTACCGATGATATTTTCTCTCCTTATCATAAACCTCGTCCTTATATTCCTAGGAGTTTACGAGGACATCCCATTATTGCTGAATACGAACCGCCTCAAGGTTTATCACCGATAGATGTTGGTACAATTTTAGATCAAAAAGTAGATCCTACAGATTTATCGTCGGTAATTATACATTTAGCAATCAGGGGATATTTAAAAATAAAATATTTAGAAACACCTATTTTATTTAATACTAAAATCAAAGATTTCGAATTTATTAAATTAAAAGATGGCACAGATTTAACTCATCCAGTTGATAAATGGATTTTCTTTTTATTCTTTAATAATCAAAATCAAGTTAAACTAAGCAATTTAATCGGTCCCGCAAGTAGTTTTATGCCTCAAGTGCTTTTAAAGATAAAAGAAGACGAAAAGAAATATTTAATAAATCAAGGGTATATTGTATCTTCTGAACAAAAAATAAAACATTTTGGTATTTTCCCGGCTATTATAAAGGGTGCATTAATAATAACTTTATTTATTGCTTTAATCACTATAAATTATTGGGCAAGATTAATACCAGCCATGTGGTTAGTGGTTTTGTATTTCTCTTGGATATTTTATAATGTTTTTACTACGATAAAGAAAACTCGTTTTCAATTAACTCCTCAAGGTTTAACCACCTTATCTAAAATTTTAGGTTTTAAAGAATTTTTGGCAGTTACCGAAACAGATCGAATAAAGTTTTTTAATGCCCCAGAATTAAAACCAGAAAAGTTTGAAGAATATTTACCTTATGCTATGGTTTTAGGAGTAGAGAATGAATGGGCACAAAAATTTGTTAAAATTTACACTACCAGTCCTACTTGGTATGAGCACCCTGATATGAATTTAACTGCCTTTAATAGTTATTTGTTAAGTCAAAATTTAATATTATTAACCGGTTCTCTTAATACAGCATTTAATATCTCTACTGCTTCTGGTTCGTCCGGTGGTTATAGTAGTGGTTTTTCTGGTGGTTCTTCTGGTGGTGGTTCTGGTGGTGGCGGTGGTAGTAGTTGGTAATAATGATATTTATTATGCCTTTATCCTTTATAATCTCTCTATTAATAATTATTGCAATATTTATTTTTACTTCTCGATTATTAAAAGAGAAAAGAATTCGGGATTACTTATATACTTTATTTATCGTTTTTTCTATTTTAGCTTTTTTAGATTTTTTAATAGCTTACTTTGGTGATTTTATTCCATTTACTTTTAGTTCTGATACTTTAGGGATTATATTAATTTATTTATTTTTGGGGTTTTTTTTATTCTTGGCTGTTAGATTAGAAATTTATATTAAGCGGCATAAAAATATTTTGCCTACCGAAGAAATACAATCTTTAGATGATGATATGCAACAAGTATCTTTTAATCTATCTAATGTTAAATTTGTACGTGTTTTATATTTTATATTCAAACTAGTTGCTTGGATTATGGTGATTGTTGTTTTAATTAAATTAATGCCTCAGTTATTGTCATTACTAAAGACGCCGTAAATTATTAATAAAAAAGCGGCCTAATAAGCCGCTTTTTTGTTATTATTGTCATTGCGAGAAGTAAAGCGACGAAGCAATCTCTTTATTGAAAATACTCTTTAAGGAGGGTAAAATATATAATGAAAACGGTGGGGATAAACTTAACTCATTCAAATTTATGAGAATAAAAGATATCCCCAAAGTAGATAGGCCAAGAGAGAAACTCATTTTAAAAGGATCTGAAAATCTCAAAGATGATGAGCTTTTGGCAATTTTGTTGGGCACTGGAGTTGAAGGTAAGAATGTATTGGAAATAGCTAAGCAGATTTTAAGGAAATACTCAAAGAAAAGATTGTTACAGATGGAATATGAAGATCTTTTAAACATTAAAGGAATTGGTCCAGCTAAAGCCTGTATAATTTTAGCCAGCCAAGAATTAGTAAAAAGAGCCTTAAAAGTTCAAGATTCTGGTTTACCAATAGTTCAATCTGCAAATGATGTAATTTTACAGGTCGGCTATATTAGAGAAAAAACCAGAGAACATTTTGTAGCGATTTATCTCAATGCCCGCAATGAATTACTCTTTAGAAAACACATCTTTATTGGTACTTTAAATGCCAGTTTAGTTCATCCTCGAGAAATTTTCGCTGAAGCTTTAAAACAAAAGGCCGCTTCAGTAATCTTAGTCCACAATCATCCTTCCGGTGACCCAGAACCCTCAGAAGACGATATAGAAATAACAAAAAGAATACAAGAAGCCGGCAAAATAATGGGTATAGACGTTTTAGACCACGTAATCATTACCAAAAATAAAATTTTTAGTTTTAAGGAGAATAAGTTAATTTAGGGCAAGAATAAGGAATAAATAGGTTGTCACTTGACAACCTAAAAATTAGGGTGTATAATGGATGCATATGAATAAAAACGAAAAATATATCTCAACCGCTGATTTAGCTCGAATTTTTAAAGTAACTCGTCAAGCTATACAAAAAATGCTAAAAGGGTATAGTGGAATTCGCGTTAAAGAGGTTGGGAATAGTTTTCTTTATGAAATCGACTCTTTGCCTCAGGAAGTAAAAAAGAAAATAGAATTAGCGCATGCCGAAGCGATAGAAGAATTAAAATCTCTAAAGCCCTCAAATGATAAAGATTTAACTTTTGAAAAAGAACTTTGGAGAGCGGCTGATCGTCTTCGTGGCAATATTGATGTTTCCGAGTATAAGCACATTATACTCGGACTTTTATTTTTAAAATATGTCTCAGATTCATTTTATCAAAGACGCAAGGAACTTGAACAATGGACGAGCGATTCAAAAAAAGAAGAATATTATATTCCAGATGAAAGAAATCGTAAAATAGTTATCAATGATAAAGATCAGTATAAAGGCGTTGGTATTTTCTATATTCCAGAGAAAGCTCGCTGGGAAAATATTGTAAATTATTCAATGCATCCTGATATTGGTAAATATATTGATGAGGCAATGGAAGCTATTGAAAATGAAAATTCAAAACAACTTAAGGGGGTACTACCTAAAATTTACACAACTACTCATCTTGAATCTTACATTTTAGGAGAACTAGTAAATATTTTTTCAAAAATTCAATTTAATCACGATATAGACAAAGAAAAAGATATTTTAGGTAGAGTGTATGAATATTTTTTGAGTCAGTTTGCTTCTGCCGAAGGGAAAAGAGGTGGTGAATTTTATACTCCAAAATCCATCGTTCGTTTGCTTGTTGAAATACTTGAACCTTACGAAAATGCTCGTATTTTTGACCCCTGTGTTGGTAGTGGGGGTATGTTTGTGCAATCCCACCAATTTTTAAAAATTCATCAAAAAGATTCGTCGAAAATTTCTTTTTATGGGCAAGAAAGTAATTTAACAACTCTGCAGCTCTGTAAAATGAATTTGGCAATTCGGGGAATTGTTGGTGAAATAGAATTAGGTAATTCTTATTATGATGATAAATTTCCTGATTTGCGGGCTGATTTTATAATAGCTAATCCTCCTTTTAACGCAGAGTGGGAACCAGACAAATTAAGTGATAAAGATCCAAGAATAAAATATGGAATTCCACCTTCTGGTAGCGCTAATTTTATGTGGATTCAACATTTTATTCATCATTTGGCTCCAAATGGAATGGCAGGATTTGTAATGGCAAATGGCGCTTTGGCAGTTGGTGGTAAAGAAGGAGAAATCCGCAGAAAAATTATTGAAGATGATTTAATAGATGTAATTATTGCCTGTCCGCCAAAACTTTTTTACAATGTGTCGCTTCCGGTTTCTTTATGGTTTGTCACCAAAAACAAAAAGAATGGTAGATTCAGGAAAAGAACTGGTGAAACTTTATTTATCGACGCCAGAGAAATTTACGAACCAATTTCAAGAAAAAAGTATACTTTTACTGATGAAAAAATAAAAAAAATCGCCGATACTGTCAGAGCGTGGCGTGGTCAAAAAGAATATGGAGAATATAAAGATGAACTTGGATTTTGTAAATCAGCAACCATAGAAGAAATTAGAAAAGCAGGATATGTTTTAACCCCGGGAAGATATGTAGGAGTGACTCCTCCCGAAGACGACGGTATCCCATTTGAAGAAAAGATGAGAAAATTAACCGGCGAATTAAAGCAATATTTTGAACAAAGTAAAAAAATAGAAAAAGAGATTGAGGAAAATTTAAAAAAGATAAACGTTTAATTATAAAATTCTTAACAGATAATAAAATAAAGTAAGAGTATTTAAATGAGTAAATTTAAAGTTAACGGAATTATAGAGCCAGAAGGCATATGCTTTAAACAAGGCTTTGTTTTAAATTTTTATACTGATAATCAAATTATAATAAAGATAAATCCAGAAATAAATAATAAAAACAAATTACTGATAGAATGGGAGATGAATTTAGACAATTCACAAGGTAGAGAGGAAGCAAAATTTATAGGGAAACAAATTTTATCTATGATTTCTAATTTACTAAGTTACTTTGGTGATATAGTAATCAAAAATTATGGCGTTATTAATATTTATGATTTAACTAATCAACAAGGATATGGTACTAGCACTATAGCCCTGACCGCTTGTTTTGAAAAAGAAATTAGTGAAAAAGAAATTAAAGATTTACAAAAAAAACTAGAAAAAGATTATTCAGAAGATTTTATAGAGATAACATCGATGTGGCAACAAGCAAGAAGCGCAAAGTCTATAGTTGAAGAATATCTATATTTGTATAGAATTTTAGAAAAAATATTTACTAAACAATCTGAAATAGATGATTGGATAATAAAGCAAAAAGATTTTAAGGTAGAATATCGAACCGACTCACATAAAGGGGAACAAACAATTTTTACTTGGCTTCGAAATAATATTCATCCCAAACAACTGCTTTTTCCAATTGAAGAGATTGAAAGTTACTTACCGCAATTAATTCGATTAACTAAATTGGCAATTCAAGAAAAATTTGCAAAAGAGTTATAAAACTATGGCTAAAATTAGATTTGATCACAATTTACCTAAAGGATGGCGAAAGGTGAAGTTGGGGGAGGCTGCGGATTTTACAAAAGGTAGGAAACCGTCTCGATTAGTAAATAAGAAATTATCCGCAAATCTTAAAGAATATATCTTATTGGGAAATGAAAAATTTTATACCGAGTTAGACAAATTACTAGTCGATGTTATACCGTCTGATATTTTAATAGTTGCAGATGGAGCAAGTTCAGGAACTATTTTAGCGGGAAAGGAAGGAGTTTTGGGTTCAACATTAGTTAGAATAAGAATTAAAAACGAAGTACAAGATGAGATAGATGCTAAGTTTCTGTATTTTGGATTAAAACATTTTGAGAGAGTATTTCAATCAGTTCTTACTGGATCTGCTATACCACATATAGATCAGAAAAATTTACGAGATTTCGAATTATTTATCCCCGAAGACATTAACGAACAAAAACGCATTGCGGAGATTCTTTCTGCTTTTGATGAGAAGATTGAGTTGAATAATAAGATTAATAAAATTTTAGAGGAAATGGCTCAGACGATTTTTAAGGAGTGGTTCAATGAAAATTCAAAATTCAAAAAGCAAAAGGCAAAATTAGGCAAATGGCAGATAGGCTATTTAGGTGATGGAATATGTAGTGAAATAATAAAACCGGGTGTAAGAAAATTCAATCGAGAAAAAACATATTTAGCCACAACCGACGTAGTTAAAAATGAAATAGTAAATGAGAGGGTTAAAATTGCCTATAATAATCGTCCGATAAGAGCAAATTCTGAACCGGTAATGAATAGTATATGGTTTGCAAAAATGATACATACCTATAAAGTTTTATTTTTCTTTGAAGGAAATAAAGATGATATTGAAAGATATATTCTTTCTACAGGTTTTATGGGTATTAAGGCGCTAAGGAATATGCAATATTATTTATATCTTTTTATAAATTCAGAAAGGTTTCATCAAATAAAAGATACTTTGGTACAGGGGGCGGTCCAAGAAGCAATAACAAACGCGAATGTTAAAGAGATTAAGATATTAATTCCTCCCGAAAATTTGATTAACAAATTCAATGAGAAAGTACAACCGCTAATTACAAAAATTTTTCAAAATAAGGGCGAAAACCAAAAATTAGCTGCTCTCCGCGATTTGCTTCTACCAAAATTAATGAGCGGGGAAATAAAAATATAAATAATATGTTGAGAAAACCAATTAATAACGATCCTATTAATACGCTTCACAAATACTACATTTGGGCCAATCGAATGAGAACTCATTTTGATGAACTTTTGGACCAAGACATTAAGAGAAGAATCAACGATCAAAAGAGATTTCTTATTGAAACTGACATGTATATGTCTTTGTGGTATGGTCTACTCTATGTTGTTATTGAGGGTTGGCAAGAGTTAGAACTTAAAGACACAATGGTGGATAGCCTAATAAAAAACAAAAATACTGATTTACTTAAAAATTATAGGCATGGAGTTTTCCATTTTCATAAGATTGATAGTGATATTAAGTTTGAAAAGTTTTTTCAAGAAGAAACAACAGTGGAATGGATAAGAACTCTAAACCGAGAATTCGGTCGCTGGTTTTTAAATTATTACAAGCAGGAAAAATATGCCGAGGCTTAACGAAAATACGTTAACATCACAACCAGTTATAGAGTGGCTCAAGGAGATGGGCTATGATTATGAATTTGGGCCAGATTTGGCACCGGGACAAATAACTGCAGAAAGAAAAGATTTTCGTGAAGTTATTTTAGTTGATAGATTAAAACGTTCTATTCGACGATTAAATCCAGAGTTGCCTGATTTTGCTATTGATGAAGCAATTGATCAATTAATTAAATTGGAACATCCTAATTTAGAGATTGCTAATAAAGCAATTTATCAAATGCTAACACAAGGAATTAAACTTGATGTTAGGGATAAAGATGGCAAAACAAAAGGAAGGTTAATTAAAGTTATTGATTTTGAAAATCCTTTAAACAATGAATTTTTAGTTGTTGATGAATTTGCTATTCAAGGTATAGAAAGGGTACGGAGACCAGATATTATTATTTTTATTAATGGCATTCCAATTGCCATTTTTGAGTTAAAAAGTCCAATACAAGAAAGTAGAACGATTGAATCTGCTTTTTATCAATTACAGGATTATAAAAAAGATATTCCTGAGGTTTTTAAATATAATCAGATTTTGGTTATTTCTGATCTTATTCAAGCTCGGCATGGTACAGTTTCTTCTTCTTGGGAATGGTTTTCGGTTTGGAAGAAAATAGAAAATGAAGAAGAAACAATCCAGGGAGTTTCTGAATTAGAAACAACGGTTAAAGGAATTTTTCATAAAATAAGACTTTTAGATATTATTGAAAATTTTATTGTTTTTGAAGCAGATAGCGAAAAAAATGCCACTAAATTTACGAAGAAAATGTGTTTGTACCATCAGTATTTTGGAGTAAATAAAGCAGTTCAGGAAACTTTACGAGCGACTGCTCCTAGTGGAAATAAAAAAATTGGCGTTTTTTGGCATACTCAAGGAAGTGGGAAATCACTTTCAATGGTGTTTTATGTCAATAAAGTTAAAAAACTATCTAGTCTAAACAGTCCTACTTTTTTGTTTCTGACTGATAGAAATGACCTTGATAATCAGTTATACAAAACTTTTTTAAGAAGTGGTTATCCTACTGCTAAAAAGGCAGAAAGTATAAATGATTTAAAAGCAAAATTGCGTACTGCTGGTGGTGAATTAATATTTACTACTATTCAAAAATTTGAAGGAGAGGAATACGAAAAATTATCCGATAAGGAAAATTTGTTGGTAATCGCAGATGAAGCACATCGCTCACAATATGCTAAGCTCGCTGGAAACGTTAGAAAAGCAATACCAAACGCATCTTTTATGGGAATTACTGGTACACCAATTAGTCTAGAAAATCGTGATACTCAATTAGTTTTTGGAGAGTATATAAGTATTTATCAAATTAATCAGGCGGTTGAAGATAAGGCAACTGTGCCAATTTATTATGAGGGACGTTTGATACCTCTTCATTTAACCAATCAGTTTATTGATGAAGAGTTTGATGATTTAATAGCAGAACAGGAATTTGAAATAAAAGAAAGTTTAAAGAGAAAGTGGGCTCGACTCGAACAAGCAGTGGGAGCTAAAGATAGATTGAAGCAGGTTGCAGAAGATATAGTTTCTCATTTTAATAACCGAGGGGTAGAAGGAAAGGCAATGGTGGTGACGATGAGTAGAAAAATTGCCGTTGAGATGTATAAATTAATTTCCAAAATTGAAGGAGCGCCAAAAGCGGCGGTAGTAATATCTAAACCAGAAGATTTTAAAGGAGAAATACAAGAGGAGTTAAATAATAAAGAATTAGAAAGACAATTCAAAGATCCTGATAGCGAATTAAAGTTGGTAATTGTTTGTGATATGTGGTTGACTGGTTTTGATGTTCCACCATTGCAAACAATGTATATTGATAAACCACTTAAAAATCATACTTTAATGCAAGCTATTGCACGTGTAAATAGAATTTTTAAAGATAAAGCCGGTGGTCTTATTGTGGATTATATTGGTATCGCTGATAATCTTAAAAAAGCATTGAGTATTTATAGTTCAGATATTCACAAAGAGGCAATGATTCCGTTACAAGAGATAGTTAGTAAAATGTTAGAAAAATATGATGTAGTGAAAAGTATGTTTATGAAGATAAATTATTCTAATTGGAAAAAGCTAGAAAGTGGAGAATTGACGCGGTTATTCCAGCAAGCAATTAATATGATTATTACCGATGAAAAAACTGACAAATTTGATGAAGAAAAAAAGAATAGATTTTTGAAGGAATCAGAAATTTTATTTAGACTTTTTGCTTTTGCGATGCCGAATCATGAAGCAATAGAAATTAGAAATGATGTTGAGTTTTTTCAAGCTGTAAAAAAAGCAATTATTAAGAGAACTCGAACGGTAGGCACTGGCATTGATAGAGAAAAAGAATCGGCAATTAAAGAGCTAATATCAAAATCCATCTCAGCCGAGGGTGTCATAGATATTTTTGATATAAAAGGCAAGGGAAAGCCAGATATTTCAATTTTTGATGAAAAATTTATAGAAGAAGTAAGAAATATGAAATACAGAAATTTGGCGGTTGAGGTTTTAAGAAAATTATTGGAAGATGAATTACGAATAAGGGTTAGAAAAAACGCAAGTCGCTATAAATCTCTACTAGAATTGTTGGAAAATACCATCGAAGAATATGAAAATAACATTATCAGTTCGACAAAAGTAATAGAAAGATTAATTGAATTAGCAAAAGAGATTAGAATGGCTGAGAAAGCAGGTGAGAATTTAGGGCTGAGTGAAGAAGAGTTGGCTTTTTATGATATAATTGTTGGTGGCAAAAAAGCGATTAATAGAAACGGTGAAATAAAAAAAATAGTGAAAGAATTGTTAAAAATAATTAAAAGGGATTTATCTATCGATTGGACTAATAACGATATAATAAAAGCTAGGATTCGTGCCGATGTTAGAGTATTACTTCTTCAAAATAAGTTTTCCGTGGAAGAAAGCGAAACATTATTAGAATCTATTTTCCAGCAAGCACGATTGCTATACAATGATTGGGTGCCATCATTAAATTACGCCAATCAAACATAGCTAAAGCATTTGAAGGAGAATTAATAAATAAATTTTATAATTAAAAAATAAAATTATGGCAAGAAGAAAGGATCTTTTAAGTGAGTTATTAGAGGTGATTATTGGCCCGTATCTTGGCGTTTTATTATTATTTGGGTTTTTTAATAAATCTATATTTTGGAAAATGTTAATAGGGGGATGTATATTTTTAGGAGTAATCTTTGCGGTATTATTAGTTAAACAAGGCAAAATTCATAAGCAAAGTCAATGGCAAACTGATAGAGAGTTAGAAAGATATTTATTAGGATTATAGCATTGGGAATTTGAAAATTATATTGCATTTATTTATTAAATTAGTATATGAGACTAATGCAATTGATGATTTTTATAATAAAGGCACCGATGCTACTTGGTAATTATTTGTTATTTTACAAAAAGGCTATAAGATTTGCAACGAATTATATTTCATTGAAAATTGTTAATAGACAGAATTAAGAATTGTTGGAGAAAATAAATCAAACCTCGTTTTTTATGAGAATGGTCTGTTTCCTAATAAAATTACCATTAAGTTTTTGTCTTTAAGTAATAAATTCGAAAAAGCTTGACATTATCTTTATTAAGAGTATACTCTAATTAGTAATTATTCCTAATAAGTAATCATGAAACAAGAAAGATTAACAATCCAAAAAAAGACCATTCTAGACTATTTAAAAAACACTAAAATTCATCCGGATGGAGAAACAGTATATTTAGAGGTTAAAAAAAGTATTCCCAATATTAGTCGAGGAACAGTTTATCGTATTTTAAATCAATTACAAGAAAAAGGTGATATTCAAGTTATTTCTTTAGATAAAGCTCATTTTGATGGTGATACTTCATTTCATATTCACTTTGTTTGCGAAAATTGTCATAAAATTTATGATCTTCCTGCTAATAATAAAATGATAGTTGATTTTAAAAAGATATTAACTCAACAAAAAATAAAGGTCGACAAAATTAATAACATTCAAATTTTAATTTATGGGAAATGCAAACAGTGTTCTTGATAAATATCAGTGTCATGATTGTGGCAAAGAATTAGAAGTAAAAGATGGTGAAGTAATCAATGGTTATGTATTATTGTATCGAAGGGACGGCGAAGAATATCAAATATTAAAGT
>JAVZJF010000014.1:0-11330 GCA_038870935.1 Candidatus Anstonellales archaeon
TCCTATATCCATATGAATAGACTAACAATTAGCTAAACTTTTAAATAGTTATGCTTTATATTCTAAAAATCATTGTAAGTTAACAAAAAGATATGTTTTAAGAGGTGTTTTTTTGGGTTCTAGACCTAGAAAGTGGAAAAAGAAAGGCAGAATGAGATGGAAATGGTTGAAGAAAAGAAGAAAGAGATTAAAGAGAATGTTAAAGAGGAGAGCAGGTCTATTGTAATTAAAATCTTCGATATTTTGTTCTTTTTTTATCTTGAAAAATACGATGATAGTGATAGAAATGCCTGCTTCATTAGATAATCAAAATGTTGAAGAAAAAAAAGAAGAAATAAAAGAAAATTTAACTGTAAAAGAAAAAATAGAATCTAAATCGTTGTCTTTAAGCAATGATATTTTTAATGAATCAAATATTTCCAAAATCCTTAATTTTTCTATTATCATTTTAGCAATAATTGCTTTAGGCCTATTGTTTATGAATTTGAATCAAAATAAAAGCACTATTAATGTGCCTATTTCAAACAATCAAACTTCATTCAACTTTTATAATATTTCTGAATTAACTAAAATGATTTTAGCAAGAGCAAAATATAACCAAACTATAGTTGAATATTTAGAAGATTTAAATAATGTAAAAGTTGGTACTAAATTCACTAGACAAATAGTTTCAGGTATAGCTCAAGTAAGTATAAATGGTACTAATTATATTGTTGATTACTATTCTTTTAAAGATGCTATAAGAGACTTGAAGATTATTTATTTGTTTGATGCAGATGATTCTACTAAATTAAATCTCTCTTTTACTCAAATTCCTGCAATATCGTATATTTGTATTAATTCTGAGCAAAGGGAATATTGTACAAAAGTTATAAATGGTTCTTATCTCACATATACAAAAAACTATTTGGAAAAAGAAAAAGAATTGGCAAATTCTTATAGGCTTAACTTTGATAATTTAAACAGAACAGTGAATGTTTTGGAAAGACTTGCTGGAAAAGGTTTATTTTCTAAATATTCTGTTTATGAGAAAGAATTAAATGGTACTAAAGTGAAATGTGCAAATTACTCAATTGATTATTCTTTAGCAAATCTTACCACAAGGTTAGAGCTTGGAATAGATAGCGAATTTTTACAGTACAAATGGGATATTTTACAATGCCAAGACCAAAATGACTTTCCTGTACTGATTGAATGGGTTATCTTTAAAAACAATGAGATTATACAAAAGGCAAAATCTAATATTAATAAGTTTTCAATAAATGAAACGAACATCATGCCAAAGATTATTTATTCAAATTCAGAATTAGATGATAGGTTATTTACTTATAATGATATCATAGGGAGTGTTAATTCATGTTATCAGAAAGATTCGTTAAAAGAAGTAGATCAATGCCTATTGAATGTTGCAAGGGATAAAGAATTTGTCAAGCTTTGTTCACTGATATCTAATGAAAGCATAAAAGCATTGTGTCTTTCAGTATCGTTTACTTATCAAAAGGACATATCTGTTTGTTCTGAACTAAAAAGCGATCAGTTAAGGGACGATTGCTATGCTACTGCTGCTTACAAATCAGATAACAGAGCATGTCAATACATTGGAAATGTATCTTTAAAAAATACTTGTTACAACTTAACAAGAGAACCAAGAATCGAATGCTACAGCGATAGAGATTGTGGTATATTTGATGGCAAATATTGCTTACCAAAGCATAATTTGGCAAATTATTCCGATTTGAAATTAAATAGCACAATACCAGGAGAACCTAAGCAATGCTATGTTTATGCGGAATGCTATTGTGATATCTCTAACAAATGCTCTTGGAGATTAACAAATGAATTTAGAGATTGTGCTGCTCAAGCAGAGGGAGTGCCTATTACTATAAATAGGTCAAATAGCTAAGTATCTATTGATATTTACAATAAAGATTTTTATTTACTTACTCATTGATTATTATGGATCCGATGAATTCGAATTTAAATGAGCATATTTTGTGTTTTAGAGTTTATGGAAGAGTTCAAGGTGTTTTCTACAGGGCTACTTGTAAAGATATTGCAAAAAAGCTTAATTTAAGAGGTTATGTCAAGAATTTAGAAGATGGTTCAGTTGAAATAGGCTGTTATGGTACTAAAGAAAATGTAGATAAATTAATTGAGTGGGCAAAAATAGGTCCTAAAAATGCAATAGTTGAAAAATTAGAATTTGTAAATCTAGACTCAAAAAGAATATCTTATATCAAGAGTTTCAATGATTTTGTGATAACTGGTTAAGCTTGTTTTCATACTCTATTAGTTGTTTAAATTAACTCAACTCAAAATCTACTGGAAAACTACTCTTTTTGCTTTTTTAAAGCCTATTTCTTTTGATATAAAGAGGCAAACATTATTGGCTTTTAAGGTGCTATGCGCATGGCAATTATTGAAGATGAAATAGTACATTTTTGGAAAGATGAGAAAGGTGATACACATAAAAATATATTACGAATAGAAAGTGAATTACCAACCGAAAGTAACGGTTATCCTCGAGACGGAGTAATAATTATTCGTAGTATTAATACAAAAGCACAATTGGCTATTAGGCTTTCACCTGATGAAGCACTTAGGTTATCTACTCAATTATTATCTGTTGCAAAAGATTTATTAAACAAAAAAAGGCAAATGTGGAACTCTTTTTCAAACGACTAAAAAATAAAAAAGAATTAGCAACTTTTATATATTTTCCACACTCTACAACTTTATATTTTTAGTCCGAACTTGAGGAATAGAGCAACTAAGAGAATAGCTAAAGTGTTCAAAATTTTTATTAAAGGATTTATTGAAGGCCCGCTAGTGTCCTTGAAAGGATCTCCTACAGTATCTCCTACTACAGCTGCTTTATGTGTATCTGTCCCTTTTCTTCCATGTTGCTCAATTAGTTTCTTTGCATTGTCCCAGGCTGCTCCTGTGTTGCACATAAACACTGCCATTGCCATACCAGAGGCTAAAGAGCCAACTAAAAGTCCTAAGACACCTTTTACTCCTAACAAGAAACCTATTACAATAGGAGTACCTACTGCAATTAGACCAGGTATCAGCAATTGGTCAATAGCAGATTTTGTACAAATGTCAACGCATTTTGCATAATCTGGCTTTTCTATATTTTCCATTATTCCTGGTTTTTCCTTGAATTGTCTTCTCACTTCTTCTACAATGCTTTTCGCGGCAAATCCAACAGCCCTCATAGAAAATGCTGAGAACAAGAAAGGTAGCATACCACCCATGAAAATCCCTACTAACAATGTAGGCTCCATTACATTTACTATAGGTAATTTAGTTAATTTATCAATTTGGAAAGCCAATTCTTTTAAGTTATTTGCTTCTGCTGCGATGTTAACTTCATTGACATAGCCTAGTAAAAGAGCAAGTGCTGCTAGGCCTGCAGAGGCAATCGCAAAGCCTTTTGTTGTTGCTTTTGTTGTATTTCCAACAGCGTCCAATTTATCTGTAACATTTCTTACTTCTTTTGGCATATTGCTCATTTCTGCTATTCCTCCTGCATTATCGCTTATTGGTCCAAAGGTATCTACTGCAATAATGATTCCTGTAAGAGAGAGTAAACTCATTGCAGCAATTGCTACTCCATAAATTCCCGCTGAAAGATATCCTAAAATTACACCCAAAGCTATTATTACTACGAATAGACCAGTGCTTTCTAATCCCACAGAAATTCCAGTAATTAGATTAGTTCCTGCACCTGTTTCAGAGGCTTCAGCGATATCTTTAACAGGTTTGTGCTTATTGCTTGTATAATAATCTGTTATGTAAAGAATTGATATACCTACTAGTAATCCTATTAAAGAAGAGATGAAGATTCCAATTGAATTTTCTTTGAAATACTGAGCAAATAAGAAATTAGTTGCTCCAAAGAATAAAAATGCTGAAATAATAGCTGTTGCTAATATTCCGTTATTCAAAGCAATTAATGGGTCTCCATTATCTTCAGTTCTTACAAAATAGATTCCAATAGTACTTGCAACTAAGGCAAAAGCAGCAATTACTAACGGAAATATTACTCCTGGTAAGCCAAAGACAACGTTTCCCAATAGCATAGCAGCAATTAATGTTACCACGTAGCTTTCGAACAAATCTGCGCCCATGCCTGCGCAATCACCAACATTATCACCAACATTATCTGCAATTACTGCAGGATTCCTTGGATCGTCTTCAGGAATTCCTTTCTCTACTTTTCCGACTAGGTCTGCTCCTACATCAGCACCTTTTGTGTAAATCCCTCCTCCAACTCTTGCAAACATGGCAATTAAACTAGCACCAAAGGCCATTCCTGATAACATGGTCATTAAAAGGTTTAATTTTTCTCCTTGAGTCGTAAAGAAATTAATGTCTATCAAATAATTCAAGAAAATATACAGTGATGAAATACCAAGTAGACCTAGGCCTACTAATGCAAAACCCATTACGCTTCCACTTTTAAAAGCTGTTTCTAAAGCACTTTTTAGCCCTTTTTTAGCTGCCTCTGCAGTTCTTACATTACCCAATGTTGTGATTATCATTCCTGCATATCCTGCTAATCCAGATAATATTGCACCAACAGCAAATGCGATGGCAATACCTAAGTAATACTTTTCTACAGTAAAACCCAATAGAACAAATAATGCAAAAATTATTATTCCAAAGATTATAACAGTATCGTTTTGTCTCTTCAAATAAGCCATTGCTCCTTCTCTAATAGCATTAGCAATTTCATTCATTTCTTTTGTTCCAGTGTCAAGTTTTTTAATTCTACTATAAATCAAAAAGGCCATTAATAGGCTCAACAAACCTGCTATTGGCACTACTAAGAATAGTTTATTCAAGTCCATTAGTTTAACACCTCTAACCATTTAAAAAAGTCTAAAAAGATTTTTGTTATGGAATGATTTTAAACATTATATAAGAATTTGTTATTAAAACTAAAATAGATACGTTTATGCTATCTTCTGTTTTTGTTGCAAATTTTTGTGTGATCTAATTAAAAAAGCTACTAAAAGCTTCATGGCTCTTATGATTTAACAAGTGTGTTGAGTAAGAAAGAATTAAGGAGTAAGAAAGAATTAAGAATAAAGAGTAATTTGTCATATTCCGTATTTCTTAAATCTTATTTCTTCCATCTTTCTGCCTAAATAAATTGACTGATGAACAAGGTTTTTTAACTTTTTATTAAGCTTTTTCACAATCTACAATAACAATTAAAAAACTGCTTACTTAAATCCTAATAATAATGCCATATCTTGCAGTAATAAAAAATATATTCTGCATGGCAAAGAAGAATAAGAGGTTTTTCACATGGATTTGAAAAAAGGGGATTTAATTAAATTAGAGTTTACGGGAAGAATAAACGCAAACAATCAAGTTTTTGAAACAACAGATGAAAAAGTAGCGAAAGAAAACAATGTTTATGATGCTCGACAAAAATACAAACCAAGATTAGTCTTTTATGAGAAGGGAGATATGATAAAAGGCTTAGAGAAAGAATTGCCTTCAATGGAATTAAATGTTGAGAAAGAATTTGTTGTGAAGCCAGAAGATGCTTTTGGCCCAAGGTATAATGAATTAACAAGAACTATGCCAGTTTCTGAATTTGAGAAAAGAGGTTATAAACCTGCTGTAGGAATGGCAGTTGACTTAAACGGTACTTTAGGAATTGTAAGAGCCGTTTCAGGGGGAAGAGTTGTTATAGATTTCAATCATCCTTTAGCAGGAATGGAACTGAAATACAATGTAAAAGTTTTGAATGTATATAAGACTTTAGAAGAAAAATTAAATGCTTTGATAGAGGAATTTGAAATCAAAGACTTAGAATACAAGATTGATGAAAAGAATAAAAGACTTGACTTAAAATACAATAAAGCTTCTTTTGAAGAAGAATATATGCGAAAGAAGCTAACCTTAATTGATGTTATTAGAAGAAATCTTGACGAGGTAGAAGAGCTAAATTTATATGAAACATACAAATTTGAAAGAAAAAAAGAATAAATTAAATTGAATTTTTTTATTTTCGTTAATTTATTTATGGGCTTGTGGCGCAGTGGTAGCGCGCCTGCTTTGCAAGCAGGAGGCCGAGGGTTCGAATCCCTCCAAGTCCATAAAAAAGTTTTTCTATGCAAAGAAATGAAGTTTTCTTGTTGTTTGAGTATAATTCAATTTATTTCAAAGGCAATCTAATTTTATCTGATTTACATTTGGGAATAGAAGAAGAAATTGGTTTAAGATTTGGTATTGCAACAGAAGAGATGATTAAAAAATTAGAAAAATGCAAAACTTTTTTGAAAATTAAAAGAAAAACTTGGGAGCAAATAATTATTTTAGGCGATTTAAAGAATTCTATAAAAACTATTGACAAAGAAGTTTTTTCATTTTTTGATAGTTTAGTTCAAATTTTTTCTAATGAGATAAAAATTAAGGTTGTTAAGGGAAACCATGATGGAGGAATAGAAAGACTACATAAATATTTTCAATCAAAGTTACAAATTGAAATACATCCTTCTTCTGGATTTTCACAAAAAATTTCAAATCAAAATTGTTTCTTTTTTCATGGAAATGCGTATCCTCAAGTAGAGTTTCTATTTTCACAAAAAATTTTCATGGGCCATTTACATCCTGCTTTGAGACATTCTAATAAAGCAAAAAAATGTTTTGCTGTGTGTAATCCCACTTTAATAAATGAAGAATTTGTATTCAAAAAATACAAGAGAAATTTAATGTCTTTAAATAAGAACATAATTAAAGAAAATATCAATTTATTGGAACAAAAGATATATATATTGCCATCTTTTAATCCTTTCATTGATGGTAAAATTTCATTTTATGAAGATTCTCTGTTTCTGAATAATGTATATAAATACATCGCCATAAATTTATATTCGTCTGAATTTGTTGATTTTGTAATTCTGAAAAAATGAAGGTGCTTTTTTAATGGCAAAGAAGAAGAGAAGAGGCAGAGAAAAATTAATAATTTGTATATCTTGTGGCAGAAGAGTGCCAAGAGACAAATCTGTAAGATATGATAGAAGAGTCACGTATTCAACTGATTTGAATTCAAAGGACGATGTAAAGGCATTTCATTTTGTTGAAGCGTACTATTGCATATCGTGTGCTAAGGCAATGAGAATTTTTGAAAAGAAGAAAAGTAAACTAATGAAACAAAAGGAAGAAAAAATTTAAATTTATCAAACGCGTATATAAGTTTATTCAGAAATTAAAATTATGAGGTTGATGAAAAAATTTGTAGGGTGGTAATATTAACTTAATAATTTGGCAAGGCAATCAGTTTCCTGTTAATAACAAAGGTGGTAGATGGTGGGCGACGTAAAAGAGAATTGGTTAAAATTAAATGGGAAAGCATACAAGATGATTTGGATAGAAATAGGCAACATGCCTTTTTGCGTAATTAAGGCAAAGAGAGGCTATATCGCATGTAGTTATTTGGACCAAAAGGTTGCTGAAAAGGTTGGAGATATAGCTTGTGTTATTCCAGGAGTAAAAAGCCCACAAGAATTGGCTAAGACAAGAATTAGGCATGTAACGAGTTGGGCAGAGGATTTAGGAATAGTTGAAGGTATGAGCTTACGAAAAGCCTTAGAAATATTAGATAATTAACTAAAATTTCTTTTTATTATTTTTAGAATTTTTTCTTCCTACTTTTGATTATATTCAAATTAATAAAAGCAGCTAACAAAGGTAAGATAAATATGATATATATTGTATAACATTGAATATTTTGATTTGTTGAAAGAGATTTTTCTACTTCTTTTTTACAAATTTTGTAGCCATTTTCGCTTAATGCTCTTTCATAAACTCCTTGATTCGGCTTAAAATTAGGGTCACTAGTGTCTTTTATTAGTAGGCCTGTTATAGACCCTATAAAGTCTAATTTCATTCCGTGTTTTTCAAACAAATTTCTATTTTTTGCTTCATCACAAACCATAGAATCTTGTAGGATTATAGCTGCATTACTTATGCACAATGAAAGTTGTGCGTATCTTTTAGTTGCCAATGCCTTGTCAATATTCATTGAGTTACTTGCAACAAGCGCTAAAATTGAGCAAGGAGCTAAAGCTTGCTGCACATTACTAATTCTATCTGCAGGATTCATGTTTATGTTATGTCCATTTCTTTTTATTTTTTCTGCAAGCAATTTTGAATATTTAAGTAAACAATTAGCAAAGGCATTTTCTGCTTTTGTTAAGTTCAATAAAATTTCGTTTTTTGGAGGAGCGTTAGCTTTTGCTGCCCCAGTTGGGTAATTAGTATCATAATTATTATATTCATTTAATAGTATCTTATATTCATTCTCAACGTTACTACAGTCAAGCGTAGATAAAGTGTTTTTAGTAATCATACACCCTGAGTTTAAGTAAAGCAAAATAATGAAAATTAATATCAAAAAGTGGAAAATTTTTTTATAGTTCAGTTTCATAATTCTCATTTATCATCGTCCAAGAGAATCCATTTCTTTGAGTCGATTGACTCAATCATTTCCGCTAACATCTTTGCTTCTTTTGTCTTTAGATTTTTTTTCCCTGATACTATCCAATCATAGGCATATCTATTTCCTATATCCATGTATTCTTTTGCTTGCAAAATCATATCTAAGTTATCTGCATCTTTAATAATGTCAATAAACTTATTTATTCCTTTTAATAAAAATTCATCGTTTAATAAAGCTTCCTTTAATGCATTTTCTTTATTAGCTTTTAGAAATTTGTATTCTCTAGGAGTAATGTCATTTATTTTTACTTCATCCATGTCGTGTAAAAGTGCAAAAAAGGCTATTTTTGCAGCTAATTCTTTATCAAGTCCTTTCATAATCGAGAGATGATAAGCAATAATAGCAGTTCTGAAACAATGTGATGCTATTGTTTCGCAATTATCAGAGAGGATATTAATTTCTTGCCAACCCCTTCGTTTTCTAAATTTAAGGACATTTATTTCATGGAAGTAATTGATTAATTTTTCAATGAATTTCAAATCTACTTCATCTCCCATGTTATCATCTCAATAATTCTTTCCGGAATATATCCAATTTTAATCAATCTGCTATGTCCTCTTATGCCTTTTCCCGTTTCTGTTATTGTAATTAAACCCAGCATCTCTAAGTCATGTAGATATTCCCTATACCATCTTGCACTTCTGAATTGTTTGTTTAAACTTTTGCAGATTTTGCAATATTTTTCATAAACTTCTCCTGAAAGAAAACTGTCTTCATCATAATTTGTTAATCTTTGTTGCTTTGTTTTTTCTATTGTTAGTTGAGCAATTGCTAACAAAACAAGTTTTTGATGTTCTGGTAAAGATTTGACTACTTCTCCAACAATTTCATTATCTACGACTTTTCGTGCTTCTTCTATTTCTTTATCTGAAATATATGATAATCCTTTTTGTTCTGCTATTTGGCCTGCTCTTAACATTAGAGTTAATGCATATCTGGCATCTCCGTTATCATTAGCAGTAATTGCAGCAGCTAAATTTATAGCTGATTCCTCAACAACATTAGGTTTAAATCCTATTTCAACTCTTTGTTTTATAATATCCTTTAATTGTTGTGCATTATAAGAATAGAATACCATTTCAACTTCGCATAAACTACTTTTTGTTCTTGGGTCAAGTCTTTCTTTAAATGACAATTTATTAGAGATTCCTATTATACTTGCATGCCCTATCTTTGATTCGTCATTTGCTCTTGTTATTGTATAAACCAAATCATCTAAATCAGAGACCATGTCTATTTCATCTAAAACCATAATGATTGATCTACCTGAATTTAGTAATTCCAATAATTTTTCATAGATGAATTGGATTCCAAAACCAAGTTTATCTAATTCAGGAAATATTTCTTTTAAAGATTTTTGCATTACCTTGTATCTTGAATTATAAATTTTGCAATTTACATAGGTCATTATTGAATTATTTGAATATTTTTCAAATTCTTTCATTATGTATCTCATACAAGCAGTTTTTCCAGTGCCTGTTTTCCCGTATATGAATAAGTTATTAATTGCTTGTTTTTTGATTGCTGGAGCAATCACTTTCATAATGAAAGAAATTTCTTTATCTCTATGTAATAATTTTTCTGGCAGATAATGAGGGGATAATACATCGGAATTAATTATCAATCTCTCTTTGCTTAGAATCTCGTCAAAAGTTGGTATTGGCATAGAATCATTAAGCAATATGTTTAGTTAGATTTAAATAAAGATTTCATGGCAAACTGTATGTCTTTTTCTTTAATAATTTTTCTATTAGCGTGTTTTGTTAATTTGCTTGCTAATTTCACAATATTCATAATTCTATTCTCAATAATAATTCCGATAAGCGAGCTAACATTTTTTCCAATTCTTAATTTGTTTGAGATAGCTTTCTTTATTAATAGTCTTATAGAATGCTCATGCAATAAAGGTTTATCCGCTTTGTTGATACTAATATTTGCTAGTTCTTGATAGAATTTAATATCATTCTCTATAATTGTCTTCCTTTTTGCTAATTTGGCCAATTTGACAGTTTCTTTCGTAATAGCTATAATTTGTTTTTCGGCAAATTTCTTAAGTAATATTAAACCTTTTTCTGATACTTTAAGGTTAGAATTTCTTTTGCAAATCTTTTGAATACTCGATAGAGAAATCATATTCTCACTATATTCACTATATTATTTTCCAAGATTAATACATAATAAATTAAATTTCTTGTATTTAATTACTTCTTGTGAATAATTCATTAGAAAACAATCAGAATATTTCTCTCACAATAGAGCATTCAGATATTTTATCAAATGAAGCAGCTAATAGAAAGTATGTACCAAGATTATATCAATTAGCTATTGCTAATTCTGTTCTTAGAAACGGTTCTACTTTAGTAGTATTGCCTACAGGTCTTGGTAAAACTTTAATAGCTTTGTTAGTTATGAAGGAAATAATTAATAGAAATAAAGACGCAAAGGTCCTATTTTTAGCACCCACAAAAGCTCTAGTAGAGCAGCATAGAGCTACTATTGCAGATTACTTTAATGATTTGGATACTAAGAACGAAATAATTGCTTTAACAGGTTCAATCAAAAAACAAAATAGATTAGATTCTTGGGAAAAGAGAATAGTTATATCAACTCCTCAAACAGTTGTGAGTGATTTGTTATCTGATAAAAATAACATAAAATTTCCCTATGATTTAGTTGTTTTTGACGAGGCACATAGAGCTATAGGTAAATATTCTTATACTAAAATAGCACAGGTAGCTAATTTGAAAAATTGCTTAATTTTAGCATTGACTGCTTCTCCTGGAAGTAAGTTTGAAAGAATTAA
>JAVZJF010000015.1:0-11265 GCA_038870935.1 Candidatus Anstonellales archaeon
TCTTGTAATTTTAGCAGAAGGTGAATTAGAGGCAGCCAAAAACTATGCAGAAGCAGCTAAAACCCTAAGGGCTTCTAAAGGAGCTCTACACTTGAAAACACTACAAGCACTAACAACAAGTGTCAGCATGGAAGATGCTCCAACTAATATTTATCTAGTACCTAAAAATCTGCTGAAATTACTTGGCTCGGGAAATTTAAATTATTTAGAGCTTTTAAAGAAAAAATAAATTAATTGTTAAGTGCTGAAAAAAAGCATTGACAAAAAGTATATAGGATAAAAAATAGACAAAGAAATTCCAACTACCGCTAATAAATCCTTATTGGAGTTAATTGACAATATAGTTGATACTGAATAAATCACAAAATATATATAGACAAAAAGATAGCCTTCACCGCTATTATTCGAATAAACTAAAATAGAAGACTTATCCTTTAAAACGTTTAAGATTCCAAAAAATATCGGAAATATAACTATAGAAATAATTAAAGCGTATCTTGGTAATCTTAATAAAGAATTCTTTTCTTTTTCTAATTCAATAAACTTTAATAATTGTTGATGTGCAGAAATAATCGCAATTTTGAATTGCGAGCCTATTCTGTAAAGCATAAGCAAATTCGACACTAACTCTTTAATCAGAATTGAATTAACTGAATCAAATAGCTTCTTTTCCTTAAGTGTGCTTATAGAAAAAAATCTCTTAATTGCATTCTCTGTACCAATCTTTTTCATGTCTGAATAAATAGTATGATAGATAATGGATATCTTGCCATATTGCGCTTTAGACAATTCTTTGACCATGTCTTCAAATGAAAGAATGCTATCTAATGTGCTTATGTGTAAATAACTGTTTGCAATCTCTTCCAAGTTAATTGAATAATAAGAAAATATCTTAAAGTATCTAAACAAAGAATATGAGAACAAAATTATTGAGAAAAATAAAATTATTGACAAATCACTAAAAACTATGAGTATAACAAAAATAATGAAAATTATAAATGAAAACAAAAAGCTCCTCAAAAAATAAGAATTCAAAAATTTTAGTTCAAAAGAAGGATTAACAAATTCAATTAAAAGTAATAAAATTAATAATTTTATACTAATTAAAAAGTTTAAGGATAAATTAATATCACTATCAAAAAAGAATGTAACTGAATTGAATAATAAAGGAAAAATTATTCCAAAAGATACAAAGACAAATATCAATAAAGTGTAAAAACTCGAAAATCTCTTTATGTCATCAATATAAGCCTTGTAAAATAAATGGTAAGAAGAAGAAAATATATCTTTAGTATTACCTGTCTGATAAGAAATAATTAATAAATCTAAAAACATGTTCAATCTATTACTAGAATAATCTGAGAAAGAATGCTTAACAGAAGATGAAAAATCATTGCCCTCATTTATCCTCTTTAACATCATTTTGAAATTTTTTGAAATCAAATAATCCTGATTTTCAGCTATCAATCTTATTAATTCATAAATAGAAATAAAATTGGAAAATGAAACTATTTGACTTGAAATAGTAAGCAATTCACGATGTATTATGTTTAATTTCCTTAAGTAATTTAAAAAAGGAAAAAAATACAAAAGCAAAAGAACAAAAATGAACGACATTAAAGCTAATGTGATATCTAATGTTAATAGATTGATAAGAGAAAAAAGAAGAAAACTAATCAACATAATAATTAGCAAATACCTATCATAACTCAAACTTCTCAATAAACTAAAACTTGAATTGTTAGAGAATAATCTAAAAAAAGACGTTAAATCTTCATGAAACAAATTATAAACCTTGAGCCTAAATTGCCTTAAATAAATAAAATTTTCAATCAATGAATTATGCTTGTTATCATAACTTTCCATAAAAATCATTCACAACTTTTATGAAATCCAAATAACTGTAGTTTTGTTTGAGTATTTCTATTGAGCTATCAATGAAATAAATAAATTTATCGAAATCATCTATGCCTAATTTAGAAATCTTAAATAATATTGGCTCATCCAAAGAATCATACAAACCTCTAAATGCCTGTTCTTCCCCTATTTCTTTTAGCTTAGAACTTGATAGATATAAATCATTTCTGGGAAAATAAATGTCCCTTAATTCTCGTTTTTCAACAAATTCTTTTTTTCTGCTCTCTATTTCCCTGATTTCTCTAAAACGCCTTAGATTAATTATTAAATCTGTTACACTTATCACATCTTCTTGAACATCGTAATTCTTAAACCTTGAAATAACCTCTTTAGAAGAATTAGCATGAATTGTAGTATAGAAACTTCTTGCTTGCCCAGCCAATATACATTCAACCAAAGCCTTTGCCTCTTCTTCTTTTCTTATTTCACCAATCAATAATCTATCCGGTCGCATCCTCAAAGAATCCCAAATCAAATGCTTTAACTTGATATCTCCAAACTCGGTTAAATGAACAACGTGCTCATTGAAGAGATTTAGCTCTTTCGTTTCTTCTATTACTAAAATCCTCTCGTTTTTAGAAAATAAAGAAGTAATGGAATTTAAAAAACTTGTTTTACCGCTTGCCGTGTTTCCTGAAATGATTATTGAACAATCACACAAAACAAGAAGCCATAAAAATGCTGCAATTTCATATGACATTACTCCTGAATTTACGAAATCACTTAAAGTAAAAGGTATCACTGTGAATTTTCTTATAGTTAATTCACACTCACTTATTGGATCTAATGTCGCGTGTATTCTTCCTATACTCGATATGTTTGCGTTTAAATAAGGATTTGTTAATGTAATTCTTCGCCCACTTTTAATGGAAAGCCTATTAACAACTTCTATGAAGAATGCTTTATCATTTATCTTTAATCCTGTTTTTAACCAGCCTAATTGCTTTACATAAACATAAATGGGCTTATTCAAACCAATAACTGCAATCTCCTCAACACTATTATCATTTAAAGGCTTTTCAAAAAACATGTGCTCAGATGTCAATAGCCTAATCAATGAATTGAACCTGTCTATTTGCTCATTAGATAAATAATAACCATTATCATAAGCAAATTCTCTCAAAGAATTCTGCAAATCGTTGAGATCAAAATCTGTTTTCAAAAAGTTGCTCAAAAATTCGCTTTCGTTATCAGAAAAAGTTGGAATATCTAATGAATACTCTTCAATTGATTTATCAAAAGAAAAACCTAACATAATAAGTAATTAATTATCACGTTAAAGTTATAAAGATACGATTAAAAAGTAATTAAAAAAGAATTTCATACCCGATTTTGGGAGTTTTTAAGAAATATTATGAAAAGATTTATAAAAAAATGATAGCCTATTACTTCTAATTAAGTGATCTTTATGATAGTAATGAAGTTCGGAGGCTCATCAGTAAAAGATGCAACAATGATAAGAAAAGTAACTGAATTGGTTAAAAATAATTTGAAAAATGAACCAATAGTAGTTGTAAGCGCCTGCCAAGGAGTAACTGATCTATTGCTAAAATCCATAAACGAATCACTTGAAGGAAAATTAAATTCTTTTTATGAAATAGAGAAACTTCATAAACAAATACTAAAGGATTTAAACCTTGATGAACATTTAATCGATGACCTATTATTTGAATTGAAAAATTTACTGACAGCTAATTTCTATATCAAGGAAACTGGAAATAGACTCAAAGACCACATAGCCTTTTTTGGAGAAAGGATGAGCTCTAAAATAATTGCAGAATTCATGAAGAATAATGGAATAAATGCACAACAATTTGACTCGGGAGATCTAGGATTAATAACAGATAATAATTTTGGAAATGCTGGACTACTACCTGACACTTACGACAGAATAAGAAACTCATTTAAGGAAAAAATTACTAAGAAAAATTTAGTTCCTGTAATAACAGGCTTTGGAGGAAAAACTATTAATAACGAATACACGACTTTTGATAGAGGGGGGTCAGATTACGTAGCTTCTATATTCGGAGCTGCCCTTAAAGTAAAAGAAATTCAAATCTGGACTGATGTGAGTGGAATCTATTCTTGTGACCCAAAAATTGTAAAAAATCCTAAAAAAATTGAAGTAATGGCATTCGAAGAGGCTTCTGAATTAGCCTATTTTGGAGCTAAAGTCCTGCATCCTAAAACTATTCTACCTGCAATAGAACTAAAAATACCTGTTAGAGTGTTAAATACTTATCAACCTGAAGATAAAGGAACTCTTATACTTGATCAATGTAAACATAATGAAAAAACAAAAATTCTGGCACTATCAATAAAAAATGCCACTGTAATTGAAATCAAATCTACAAGAATGCTAAACGCTTATGGTTACTTGGAAAAGGCTTTTGCGATCTTCAGCAAACACAAAAAATCTGTTGATATGATCTCAACAAGTGAAATAACTATATCCTTAACGGTTGATAATGAACAAAAAATAGACATGATAATAAATGAACTAAAAGAAATAGCTAATGTTAGTTCATATCCTAATCACAAAATTATCTATGTGCTATGCAATCCTAAGTTTGAAAAAGAAAATATATTATCTGAAATCTTTTCCATTAGTAGAGATATTAACGTAAAAATCCGTATGCTCTCTATGTGCTATGACACTATTAGCATTGGATTAATAGTTAAAAATGAAGACGCTATAAACTTAGTAAAAGAACTGCATAAACGATTAATAGAAGAAATCTATTAAAAAAATAAAAAATAGCCCTACCAGGATTCGCACCTGGGTCTTCGGGTCCAAAGCCCGACGTACTTGGCTGCTATACGATAGGGCTATAACAAATTTAACTAATTAATAGTAACTAACTCTTTCTATAAACAGTTAAAGGAATTACTCCTAATAAAAACTCTCTCTTAGCAATTTTTATTGAAGTATCTCCTTTATAAACTTCTATAAGAGGAGGTGCTCCATAACTTAATTGTAAAGCTCTTGCACCTATTATCCTTGCAATCTCGTATCTGTTGTAATTTTCTCGTTCAATCATATTTTCAGTCATTTCATCAACCCTTAACGATTAATATTTTGGAATAATAATGTTTTATAAATTTTACTTGTTGAAATTTTCTAAATTTGCAATACTTTAAAAACTTTTTATTGAGAATAAATATTATTCGCTAAGTGTTTAAAAAATCTGATAAAAAATCTTGGGCCCGTAGCTCAGCGGTAGAGCGGCAGTCTTATATGACCCGTTCTGCCATAAAATTAGCTTTCAAAAAGAAAGGTCTAAGAGAGCTGTAGGTCGAGGGTTCGAATCCCTCCGGGCCCATATTTAAAAAATATTTACGAAAATCTTAACATATCTAAAATAGGACCTTAATATGCTAATCCAAAACGAACTTAAAATACTATTAGTTCTATTCTTAATTTCTTTTGCTCTACTACTTGTCGCTCACCTTCTTAAAAAAGAAAAAAATACTAAATTAAATTATGTGATTACAACCTCTTATCCAGTTTATTCGTTGACAAAACAACTGCTTAACTATACAAATATAGAAACTGTCCTTATACTGAAGCCAGGAATGAATGCTCATAATTATGAACCTCTACTAAGTGATATTGTGTTAGTAAATAATGCCTCTGCCATCATTTTTACAAATAAATTTTTCGAAGGATGGGTAAATAAATTGTTGAATTCTATAGATAATAAAAATGTATTGATTATAGACGCTGGAGAAACAATAGATATTCTCTGTGAATCAAATAACTGCGAAAACAAAGACCCACATGTCTGGCTATCTCCAAAAAAAGTTTTAGCCATGACCAAAAAAATTCGGGATGAATTAGTAAAAAATTTTCAAGAACATAAAAAGCAAATTGATGAGAATTACAAAAAAATCGAATTAGAATTAATTGAAATAGAAAAGAATTACTATAAAAAACTCTCTAGTTGTAAATACCAGAAAGTTTATGTATATCATAACGCCTTAGGCTATCTGAAAAAAGATTATAATTTTGAACAAGTAGCTATACTAAATAATTATGTACCTGAAGGAGAACCTTCTATGATGCATTTAGAACTATTAAGCAAACAAATGAAAAAAGAAAACTATAGCCATATTTTGCTAGAAAAAAATGTTAACGAAAAAGCACTTGAGTTCCTTAAAGACAAGAACATTAAAATTCACTTGTTTGATACAATGGAAGTCTATTATGAAAAAGATTTGGAAACTAATCTCCAATCTAAATTATTAAATAACTTATTCGTTCTTAAAGAAGCTTTAGAATGTTCTTAAAATAGATGATAATCTATGAACCATAATCCAATATTAATTTTTGAAAACGTTCACTTCAAATACAGTAATTTCGAAGTCCTGGAAAACATTAGTTTCAAGATTAACAAAGGCGAATTTATTGCTATATTGGGGCATAACGGAGCTGGTAAAACAACTCTAATGAAATTAGCACTAAATTTACTCAAACCCACAAAAGGTAAAATCATCTGGAATTTCAACAAAGATAAAATTAGCTATGTACAACAAAATTTAAATGATATAGAATTCTCTTTTCCAGCTAATGTTGAAGAAGTGGTTGAATTAGGTATAAAAAATCAAAAAAACTTATCTCAAAAAGAAATAGGATCAAAAGTTGAAAACGCATTAAAATTACTCAAAATAGATGACCTAAAAAAAAGATTAATAGGAAAACTCTCTATAGGGCAACTGCAAAGAGTATTTCTTGCAAAAGCTCTAATATCTGACCCTGAAATACTCTTTTTAGATGAGCCCACTTCTGCCATGGATCTGCAAAGCCAAATAGAATTCTATTCCCTTTTAAAAAAACTGAATAAAGAAAATAAGTTAACTATTATTTTAATTTCTCATGACATAGGCCAAATACTAAAATATGTTGATAGAGTAATAGTACTTAATAAAACAATTGTCTACGAAGGATTAACCAAAGATTTTGACGCAAATTCATTTTTTAAATTGAACGAAAAGATCTAAGTGAATGTTATATGCTGGAATTATTTGAAATCTTACAATATGGCTTTTTTCAAAGAGCTTTGATCTCAGGAATATTACTTGGTATCTCTTGCGCCCTCTTAGGAATTTTTCTAATTCTAAGAAGAATGACTTTAATAGGCGATGGAATAAGCCATATTGCATTTGCAGGAATAGTTCTTGGGATGTTCTTAAATTTGTTTGCATTCGAAGTTTCGGTCATTTTCACTATCTTATGCACCTTACTTATAGTCTATTTAAAAGAAAAATTTTCAATAAAAAACGATGTAGCTTTAGGAATAGTGTTTACTCTTGCCATGGCCATAGGAATAATCTTATTAAGTGCCTCTAAAGGGTTTTCTTCAGATGTCCATTACTTTTTGTTCGGGTCGATAACATCGGTTAATGAAACTGATTTAACTTATTCCTTTATCATTTTTTTAACTGTGCTGGGATTTATCATCAGTAATTATAAAAATTTGTTTTATATTTGTTTTGATGAAACAGGAGCTAAAATTTCTGGAATAAATGTAACTTTTCTTAATAATGCTCTTCTCGTCCTTACAGCAATTCTAGTAATTATTTCTATTAAAATAATTGGAGTGCTTTTGGTATCTTCATTATTAATAATACCTGCTGCAACAGCTATTCTAATCTCTGATTCGTTCAAAAAATCTCTTCTCTATTCATCGCTCTTATCAGTATTTGCTGTAATAACTGGCCTTTTTGTTTCTTACTTGTTAGACCTGTCCTCAGGTGGTATAATTGTTTTAGTCAGTGGCATCTATTTCCTAATATTTGGAATTCTTAAAAATTATCTTAAACTACTTTGATCTTAGTTTTTTATCACTTTTTTTACAATAATTAATTGCAAATGATGACTGAGGTGATCTCTGACCTAATGATGAATGATGAGCAGTCTGATGCACTAAATTTATAAAGTTTAATATTGTTAACTCCTCATGGAATCCAATGAACAAAATTTGAATAATCAAAATTTAGGATTTAGTAATACTGAAAGCAAAGACCAAGTTCTTTATGCGAGCCTATTAGACAGAATAATAGCTGAGATCGTTGATGGAATTTTATTAACTATCTTATTTTTTGCTGTTTCTATTATACTCGGTCCAGTTATGCTAGGTGCTGCTTTACTAGGTGGTTCAATAGAAAATGGTGCTTTTATCGTACTTACTATTATTTCTCTTGCTTTAACCTATTCTTATAGGGTAGTAACAGAAGGTGTTTTGTTCAGCGCAACAATAGGAAAAAAACTCATGAACTTAAAAGTTGTTGATGAATCAGGAAACAATTTAACATTACAAAAAGCAGCAATAAGAAATGCTGTTAAAGTGTTCCCTCTAATAATACCTTTTATCGGGCTATTAGTGTATCTCGCAAGTATTTATCTTATAGCTACTTCTCCAAGAAAACAAGCAATCCATGACATGGTAGCACAAACTTTTGTAATAAAAAATCTGTGAACTCTTATGGAAATTAATTATCAATTAAAACATACTAATAACAACAACCAAAACTTAAACCAACAACAAAAATTCATAGCAATCGAATTCTTCTATGCATCGACTATTCAAAGAATCATAGCAGATATCGTAGATACTATCATTATTATGATACCATTAATTATACTAACAATATTATTTAGACTTGATACTATTCCAAATAATAATCCGGTTCTTCAATTACTTATGATGTTTATAAATTTCTCTGTTTTTTTCTTATACGGAACTCTCCTTGAAGGTATGCTGTTCTCTGCTACTCTTGGAAAACTATTAATGGGAATTAAAGTAGTTGATGCAAATGGTAATAACCTTAACCTTCAAAAGGCCGCATTAAGAAACCTGGTAAAATCTTTTTCTGGTTGGTTTGGTTTGCTCTCTTTCTTAATAGATCTACTAAACTTATTCCTCATTGCATTTACGCCTAAAAAACAAGCAGTACATGATATAATCGCTAATACTTATGTCGTGGTTCAAATTAAGCCGAACCAAGTCTTCCAAAGAAAATTCTCTTCACAATAACATTATATTAACAAAATATCCTATAAAAAATCCAGAAAGTGCCGCAACTATACCTATTAAAGCGAGTTCTAAGCCGTCTTTGATCTTGTTCCTGAAACTTAGATGAGCCTTGTATGCTCCAACAAAAAAAAGTATTAAAGCTGTAAAGATTGTTGCTATTAAACCTATTTGAAATGTTGTAAAAAATGGCTGTGAAAAAATTAATAGTATAACGTAAATCGGTAAAATTGGAACAAAAGAGCCTATCAAAGCAGACAATCCCACTATAAAAGAATCCTTTAATGCCTTGTGCCTCTCAGGCTCGCTTAATTCTAGTTCCTCCTTCATCATGAAATCTAAAAAAGTCTTCTTGTCTCTTGTTATGTGATTAACTATTCGCTCCAATAATTTACCCCTAAATCCTTTCCTATAATAAATCTCATAAACTTCTTTTATCTCCTCCTCTGGATTCTTTGATATCTCATCCTCTTCTTTCTTTAACTGTGCATAATAATAATCGATTTCTGCTCTTGAAGAGGTATATGCAACTGCTGCCATCGAAATACTTTCAGCAAAGGCCGCTGCTATGCCTGCTACCAATGTCAATTTCAGATCTTTTGATGCTGCTAATACACCTAACAAAACACCTAAGGTGTTTACTATTCCATCCTGTGCACCTAATATTATCTGAGAAAAGACACTGCCTATCCCTCTGTGCTCCTCCTCTATGTGCTTCTCCAAATCAAAATACTTCTTCTTTGCCATTAAATTACCCATTAATCTTATATTTGAGAAAAATTTTAACTAATATATGAATAAAGAACTTATTAATGAACTAGAATTCCTGTTTTCACAACCCTATTATAATCCTCTTACTATTACTGTCTTCCTTGTCTTCTTTGTCATCGGCTTTTATGCAACTTTCGCTAATTCTTACTCAACAGTTACTTTGATACGCGCACAAAGATACTTTGCCTCAGGAAAAATACCGCTAATATTACTGCTTTCTCTTCTTTTAACAATACTTATTCCTGTCTTAACAATATACCTTGGCTTCTTATTAGAGATACCTTACGCAATCTCTCTTGGATTTGTTCTGTTGGCACTTACGCTCGTAGGCGCTTATCTCGGTACCAAGTCAAGGCTAGAACTACTTAAAGAACTTGGCTTCTCCTATGATAATACGAATAAATATGCTCTAATACTGAAGTTCCCAACAGGCACCTGGGAAAACATAACAACTTATTTCGTTAACTACTCGGTCAATGTAATCATCTTCTTAATTAAATTAATAATTTTCTTTTATATATTCGGCCTCCTGTGGCCCTCAATCAAAAATATTCTGATCATGCTCTAAAAACCTTTTCAAACCATTCTACTGCCCTCTTCCTATCTCATCACTACCTGAATTGCTAAATGCCTAACTTAAGCTCTTCACCAACTAACCTCTACAAAACTATAACCACTTCTTAATATCGATTAGTCGTCTTTACATTGACTTTACATGTTCTAGAAAAAATTGCAAAAAAATACAAAGACAAGAATAAAACAATGGTCGCAGTCGTCTTTACATTGACTTTACATGTTCTAGAATTGGATTCAATAGAGCGTCAGCGAGTTTTAATGCAGGTGGTCGCAGTCGTCTTTACATTGACTTTACATGTTCTAGTCAGTTGAGAAAAGAAAAACTCAATTGTATAAATTATTGGTCGCAGTCGTCTTTACATTGACTTTACATGTTCTAGAGAACATATCGACTCGATACTCATAACATAATTGGTCGTGTCGCAGTCGTCTTTACATTGACTTTACATGTTCTAGTCTGGGGGCCGAGTAGAAAAACCACAAAAAAAAAGACGGTCGCAGTCGTCTTTACATTGACTTTACATGTTCTAGTGAAGTTATTAAGTTTTTTTATTGGCTCTTAAAAGAAGATGTCGCAGTCGTCTTTACATTGACTTTACATGTTCTAGAATAATTTAATCAGAGGTGAGAAAAAAAATAATTTTGCAAGTCGCAGTCGTCTTTACATTGACTTTACATGTTCTAGAATAATTTAATCAGAGGTGAGAAAAAAAATAATTTTGCAAGTCGCAGTCGTCTTTACATTGACTTTACATGTTCTAGTTCTGTACAATAATTTAATCAGAGGTGAGAAAATGAGTGGTCGCAGTCGTCTTTACATTGACTTTACATGTTCTAGTTATATAAAACAGGATTGTTTTCTTTTAAGTCAAGTTGATGGTCGCAGTCGTCTTTACATTGACTTTACATGTTCTAGAAACATTAGATTTGTGTTTTAGAAGACAACAATACAGTAGTACGCAGACCA
>JAVZJF010000016.1:0-11096 GCA_038870935.1 Candidatus Anstonellales archaeon
TCTTGCATTTTATTTAACATGATTATTGAGATAATTCTTGCTAATGCTGCTATTAGAAAGAGAATTGAAAATGCTCTTATAAAAAGAATAGGTTCAAGATAATTCAATATTAAACCTCCTAAAAGAATTCCAAAAACCAGAGCAATCATTGCTACGCCATTTCTTTTACCAAAATAAGTGCCTCTTATACTTTCTGGGACCAAATCAGATATCCAGCTGGCCCATACAGGATTACCCATTGTCGCGAAAGAAAAAGCTAATCCAAAAAATGCCACGATAATAAGAGCATGTACTTGGTTATTTATCTCAGAAATGAGAGAAAAAGCAAAAATTATGAACCAGAAAAAGGCATGCAATGAAGCAGTTTTTATTACAAAGTCTTTTCTTTTACTAATTTTGGTACTAATTTTTTTTACTATGATTTGTGAAAATCCTGCCAATATTTGTGGTACTGCAGTTGCTAATCCAACAATGAAATTGTTTGCATTTAACGCGATAATATAAGCATGAATATAATTATCTCCTATACCAGCCATTACTGAGTATGCTGCACCATCTAATGTTGATGCGTTTAAACTTTTTTTAATTTGTTTTTCAGTCAAATTATGTTTTATGTTTTTTGTAAATTCTTTTTCATTACCTTCATGAAAATTGTCCATATAGGTCACAAATAATAAAAAATGCAAATCAAATACTGTTTAGATTGTATTAAAAATAAAAAATCGTTTATATTATCATGAAAGAGATATATTTCTCTAAAAAACCATTTTTACAAATTTTGCTCATAATATTTTTAAGCATTATTATAATAATGACTATGTTAAATTTCTTTTTATCTTCGGTTCATGATGCTCTTTTAAGCAATAGAACAAAGCCTTCTTCTAGCAATGGCGTGCACGTGAGTGTTTTGAATATTGTACTACCTATTTGTATTAATGCTTATTTCTTGATAATACCTTTAATAGTGTTAAATTTTGCTTTGAAACACATCAAAATCAATTTGTCTTTTACTTCTGCAGGTATTGAATATTATTACAGTAATAAGACTGATGTAATTCCGTGGAATGATATATCTGAAATGTTTTTTCATGTAGGAGCTAGTTCTTCCACAAGGAAGAGAAGAATCGTTTATAGGCTTACTCTTAAGAGAAAGTCAGAGCCTCAAGAATTAACGCTACCATATTATTTGGATATTAAAGATTTGCTTGATATTTCGTTAAACAACAAAATATCTAATATATTAAACTCGTATAGAATAAAAACTAATCTTTATGAATTTCTAGAGCAGCAGAGTAATTTTGTGAAGCATGAAGCTTACATAGCAATCATAATTATTGCTTTTTTTTCCTTAATAATTTCAATTATATTTTTCAATATTTTGATTGAGCTGTTAAATACTTATGAAATATTATCTATTCCATATTTTATCGTTCTTTTTATATTTAGTGGTTTTTTAGGAATTATATACCATGGCTTAATGGATGCGATATTTGTTCTATTAAAATTAAAAAAGTTTAACTATGTTAAGAAGTTGAGTCAATAAACTTAAACTATTTATAAAGACAAATATTAAAGATAATAATAGAGGTAATATTAAAAGTAATATTAAAAGTACTGCGTTATTCTTTTATTTTAAAAAGATTAAAGACAAGATAATGATTTAGCGCTCAAAGCTATTATAAATTTAATTCTACATTGATATTTTTTGAAATTTTTTTAATACTGGAAAGTATTTGTGGAAGGGCCGGTAGCTTAGCCTGGTTGGAGCGTTCGACTGATAATCGAAAGGTCGAGAGTTCAAATCTCTCCCGGCCCATATTTTTAACTTCTTAAGATAATACCAAGATATTTTTTGAAGCTTTTTTAATTCTTGGCTTTTTAACTTTTCTTTTTATTTAGATTTAAATAGACAACATAAGTTTGTTAGTAATTCTTTTAAATATCAAAGCAGAGTTAGAATTGTTAATAGATTGATTTATTTATAGGGTGCGTCTGTGAATGGTAGAAAATAACATGGAAAATTTACGAATAAATTGTATAAAGGAATTCATTGCAGGATTTTTTACATCTTTGTTTATTACAAGTATCATAATTTTAATCTTTTTAGGAGGTTTCTTCAAATGTGGCTTTAGGTGTTTGCCAACAGAGTCACAAAACCAATTGTCTATGTATGCTGTTAAAGCATTAATTCTTGCCATATCAGTTTCAATACTTTACATACTTTGGAAAGAGTTCGATGAAACGATAGTTGCATTTCCCCTTATTGTTTTCAAAAGATTTTTTTATGGTCAGATAAACATAAAACAGACTTTTAAAATTCTAATATCTTTATATGCAGGATATTTTTTAGGGATATGGGCAACAGTTTACATATTTACAGTATATTATATAGGGTTTACATCTGAAAGCTCAATCATCTCATCTTATGGTTTGGGAAGTGTTTATCAAACTCCATTTGATGCAGTCTATTCTTATTTAATAAATGAATTACGTGGCATGGCAATGGTTTCTATTGAAAATGCAAGAATAGGTGTAGCAGTTCCTTATTTATTGCTTACGATAATGTTTGCATTATTTTATGAAAGAAATATTAGAGATTCAACGAAAAATGCTTTAGTTATCGGAGTTTTTACATTCTTGATTTATTCTATTTCTGGAGATTTATTTGTTAATTCATATTCCTTTGTATTAGCTTTCATGACTAAGTCTGCTGATTACAGAGATTATTTTTTCATGGCGTTTTTTGATAATAATGAAGAAATAAGAAGGCAAGCATTCAAGGACCTTATGGGGATAATAACAGATGATTTCAAGAATTTAATATCAACAGGTTTATTATATTTATTAATATCAGTTTGTGGGTTGTTCATAGGAATCTTTATGAGAAAGGAGCTTTTTGAGTTGGATAGAAGAACGGAGGAAGCGCAAATCAATAAAGTAATTAAAACTCAAAAGAAAAAGCGAAAAGGTTAAATGTTCTAAGAAATGATAATGAGAATATTTTCTGGGATAATATTTCTAAGATTTATTCATTTCAAATGAGTCTTTTTAGCAGCTATTGTATATTTTTCCATGTACAAGAAACTTGCAAGAATTTCAGAAAAAGGAAGTATGAATACTACATTAAATGCTAGTGTTAAGAACTCATAAGCAAATTTAATAGGAATTAATAAGAAGAGTTCTTGTAATAGATAAAGAATTAATAAAGTTACGAAATAATATGTGGCGAGTTTAAGATTGTTTTTTATAAATTTCAGAGAATGTTTAAGGGCAGTAAAAGGTTTAACGTCTTCAATTATAATGCTTTGAGGGACAAATGTAAAGCTCATGTTAATTAAAATGTTGATAATATGTGATAATGGAAATATTCTTCCAATTACAAATGCAGAAATATTTAATAGATAAAGAAATAGTTTTACAGAAAATATTTTGAAAAGAAAATGCGTGAAATCTTTTTGTAGTTTAGTAAGTGCATATTTTGTGCCTGTTCTTAAATGTACAGCTATTAATGTTATTCCTGTAGTTAGGAACGAATGTAAAAATGCAGTTACACTTATTAGTCCGATTATGAAAAGAAAAGTTATGATATTAATATCAGTAATGTCTTCATATCTTAGCATTAGGCTTCCAAATGAAGTAAAAACATCCAATCTCATTATGAGGAGTAATAGGTAGCTGATTGTTAGAGGAATGATGAACAATGCGACTAAGCTCAAGCGTTTTAAATATAAATCTAGAGAATCTAAAAAAAGTTCAACAAAAACACTAAATTGATGAACATCTTTTCTTCTTGATAATGGTAAATTTTTTTGCATATGTATACCTTATACCTAGCTAAATTTAGTCAATTATTTTATGGATTATTAAATTTATAATAATAACAATTCAATTGACAGCTTATTAATTATTCGTGATGATATATATATGCGTACTTGTGTATTTTATTCTGGTGGAAAGGATTCATATTATGCACTTCAATTAGCCATTTTAAATGCTCAAGACTTATATGTTTTAACTATTCTTCCTGAAGAAGAATATGATGATATTTACCATTATCCAAACGTTAAATTCACGACTTTACAATTAAAGCAATTAGGTATTCCTGAGGGAAGGCATTTCTTTATTAAAAGGGCCGAAGATAAAATTGCTGGTTTTTTATATAAGAAAAAAATAGAGATGATTTATACTGGAGGAATACAATCAGATTACCAGAGATTTTATTTTTATGGAATAGCAAATGAGCTTGGGATAGCTATAAGAAATCCACTATGGTTAAAATATGAGATAAGCGGTAACTATTACAATGAACTAAGGAGCTATATCAAAGTAATATTTACAAGATTATCTGCGATGGGTTTAGAAGAAGATTTATTAGGCAAGGTTGTAGATTTTAATTTATTGGCAAATAGAATTACTCGAAATAAGTTAAACATACATCCTTTATTTGAAGGAGGAGAGGCAGAAACATTTGTTTTAGATAGTCCTTTTTTCCGAAATTCTCTAGAATTATCAGAATACGAAGTATTGAAAGAGAAGCAGAGTTATACTTTATTAATAAAAAGTCTGAAAGAAGTTCCTAAAGAAGAAACTAAAAATATATAAATATTTCTCTTTATGATATACTGCATCAATTAGCTTAATTACTGTTAGAGAGGCATATACATGGGAAGTAGAATTGTTAAAAAGAAGAAACCTGAAGGAGAAGAAGTAATCAAAATCGAGAAAAAGAAGAAAGAAGTTCAGCAAAAAGATTCACAAGAATTGAGAGGTATAGTTAGAATTGCTGGCTATGATATGAAGGGGCATTATTCTATTAGAAAAGCATTAACACATATTCAGGGAATAGGTAATAATCTTGCAAACGCAGTATGTCAAGTATTAGAGAGAGAATTGAAATTACCTGAGATTACAAAAGTTGGTGTTTTAACGGACGAGCAAGTTCAGCAAATTGAAAATATTCTATTTAATCTTCATCGTTATGAAATTCCAGGATTTTTATTTAATTTTCAGCGAGAACATTATGAAAATGACAAACCAGTTAACATGCATTACATTGGTAATGATTTAATTTTCAAAGTCAGGACAGTTATTGAGGATGAAAAGAAGCATTACACGTGGAAAGGATTTAGATTTATTCATGGCCAGAAAGTAAGAGGTCAGAGAACCAGGACAACTGGAAGAAAAGGAATGACCGTAGGTGTTATTAGAAAAGCAACATTGCAGAAAGCTGGAGCTGCAGCTCAGCAACAACAAAGTGCTCAGCAACAAGCCAAACAAACAGCTCAGAAAAAGTAACTAACAACTTATGATAATTTTGAATGAAACATAATCAGCAATAATTAGCAGAAATGGTGTTTATATGGGGGATCCAAGAAAATTTAGAAAAAAATACGAAACTCCTAAAAAGGTTTGGGACAAAGAGAGATTAAAAATCGAAAACGCTTTATTAAAAAAGTATGGTTTAAAGAACATGAGAGAATTATGGAGAAATTCTCTAATAATCAAAAAAGTTAGGAGAGAGGTTAGAAAATTATTCTCTTTAGAGGATGAAATTGCTAATGCGCGAGGAAAAAGAATTATTGATAGACTATACAATTTAGGTATAGTAGAAAAAGATATTAAGATAGAAGATTTATTATCATTAACAGTTGAAGACGTTTTGAGGAGGAGATTACAAACTCTTGTATATGATCAAGGTTTAGCTAAAAATATTAGACAGGCAAGGCAATTAATAGTTCATGGATTTATTGCAGTTAACGGCAAAAAAGTGAATAGGCCTAGTTATTTAGTTAAAAGAAATGATTCAATCTCATATTATGCTAAACCAAAAGTTGCAAATGCTTCAAATTAAGTTAGAAAATAGATTTATATAGTTTATTAATTTGAGAAAGTGATATTTATGGTTGAAGAGAAAGTTGAAGCAAGGGATGAAAAAGAAAACATAGAGAATACTGAAAAAAATGTTACAAAAAATTCTGAGCAAGAGAAAGTAATACAAGAAAAGCAACAAACAAGTGAAGAGAAAAGATCTTCTTCAAGAAAATCTATGAATGATTTAAAATTTGCAATTGTTTGGGTTTATTCTTCAAAAAATGACACTATCTTAACGGCAACAGATTTATCAGGAGCAGAGACTTTAGCTACAAGTTCAGGAGGAAAGATGGTTAAAGCTGATAGAGAGGAAGGAAAGCCTTATGCTGCTATGCAGGCGACAATGGAATTAGTTAACAAGCTCAAAGAGAAAGGCATTAATGCAGTTAATATTCATATCCGAGCACCAGGAGGAAACGGTTCAAGAATACCTGGCCAGGGTGCCCAAGCAGTTGTGAGAACAATTGCCAGGTCAGGTTTAATTATAGGAAAAATATTAGATGTTACTCCAATACCGAGTGATACAACAAGAAGGCCTGGTGGAAGAAGAGGAAGAAGAGTTTAAAGAGTTTTCTATTGTTAACTGTTAGCGTAATATTTATATTGTTAATTATATTATGCTTGGAGGTTTTTTATGGACATAAAAATTACGTCAAAAGATAATGAAATAATCAGGTTTGATTTAAAAGATAGTAATGTATCATATGCAAATATGTTGAGAAGATTATTTATGAGAGAGATTCCGATATATGCCATTGACACAATAAAGATTTATGAGAACTCCACAGAGCTTAATGATTATTATATTGCCCATAGATTAGGCCTAATTCCTTTAACTACTCCCATGCATGCTGCTGCAAAGCCGAAAGAAGTTGTATTTTATTTAGATGTACCTATGTCTGGTCAGCAATATGTTTATTCTTCTGACTTAAAGTCTGATGATGCAATAGTGAGGGTTGCGATTACAGACATTCCTTTATTCATAGTTGCTGAGAATAAATCACTTCGTTTAGAGTGTATAGCAAGAGTTGGCTATGGTAAAAAGCATGCAAAATTTCAAGCCTGTTTGAGTTCATATGAACAGATTTCAGAGGATAGTTTTAGTTTTTTCATAGAGACATTTCATCAAAAAAACCCAGAGATGATATTAAAGGAGGGATTAGAGATAGTCATTAACAAAGCAAAGAATTATTTGGCTGAGTTAGAAAACATTTAAATGTTTTATGACGTATGAAATTATTTATGCGGAGGTGGCAGAGCCTGGTCAAATGCGCAGGACTGAGGAATATTTCCTGACTTTTGTCAGGCTATGCAGAACTCCTGTGCCTTAGTGGCTGCGAGGGTTCAAATCCCTCCTTCCGCATATGTGTTCATGTTAAAATTTTTCTAAAAAAAAGTTTTTGTTTGGGATGATTATATGCATATCAATAAAGCTGTTTTAATAAAACTTCACAAGACAAGACGAAAGATATTCAGAGAAGTTGAGAAAGAATTAACAAAGTCGAGAAGAAAGAGATTAGAAGTTAATGTAGAGAAGATTTACAGGCTTTTAAAAGATTCTGAAAAAGCAATTGTTGTCGGAAAAGTAATAGGCATACTTTCAAAGAAGCTTGTTGAGAAGGAGAAGAAGAAAATAGAAGTTTATGCTAACGGGTTTACTAAAAGAGCTTATGAATCTTTGATAAATAATGGTTTAGTTGCCAAGAAATTTGATGATCTTACTGTAGAAGAGTTAAAGAATTTGAAAAACATGAGGTTGATCAAATGACTAATGCTGTGAAAAACATTATAAATAATGCTGAAAATGAAAAAGATAATAGTGTTTTCATTGATTGTTCTTTTTATCCTTTTGGTAGAATCTCTTCTTATGCTGCAAAGATGGCGTTGAAAGGTTATAAAGTGTTCTTATTAAATGTAGAAAAAATAATAATTACGGGTAGCAAAAAGCAAATACTTGAGAGATTTGTTTGGAAAAGGAGTTTGCAGAATAAAGCAAATCCAGAGCATAGCCCTAAACTGCCAAGAGTTCCACATTTGATGGTAAAAAGAATGGTTCGAGGTATGTTGCCTTACAAGACTAAGCGTGGTAGAGAAGCATATAAAAGAATAAAAGCCTATATTGGTATCCCTGAAGAATTTAAGGATAAAAAATTATCTGAAATTCCTATTGAAAGAAAACAGTATAACAGATATGTTACTATTCAAGAGATTTGCGCGCATTTAGGTTACAAAAGTTAAAAGATTAAAAAAATGATTAAGAAAAGATTAAAATAAAGTGGTGATGTTAATGGTTGAAAAGAAGTTAAAGGCAGTAGAGAGTGCAAGTTCAGTTTCAAATGATTCAGCTACAACTGAAGGTGAAGTTCAGCATAAGAGGAAAGGAAGGAGACAGATTAAGAGAGTAGTTACGCAAGCAAAAAAAGATATTATCAACAAAAGAGGTAAAAGAAAGGAAGCAGTTGCGAGAGTAACATTAAAAGATGGAAAAGGAAGAATTAGAATAAATAAAAAGTTATTATCAGCATATGATAACGAAATTTTTAAAAAATTAATTCAAGAGCCATTAGTTTTAACAGATACGCTGAATAAATTTGACATAGATGTTAATGTACGTTCTGGAGGTGTTATAGGTCAAGCACAGGCAATAAGAACTGCTATAACAAACGCTATTTTAGAATATTATGATAGTAATGAAAACTTAAGAAAACAACTTCTTGATTATGATAGAAGTTTATTAGTTGAAGATTACAGACGAGTAGAGCCTAAGAAATATAAAGGAAGAAAAGCAAGAGCAAGATTCCAGAAATCTTACAGATAGATTTAAGTAAATGTATTTGTGAGTATTTATTTATGTTCAATAGTTTGATATGGTGATGGTATGTATTTTCCTATTAGATGTTTTACATGTGGAAAAGTGATAGGGCATTTATACGAGAAGTATATAGATAGCATTTCAAGCGGAAAGGACAAAGGTAAAGTTTTAGATTCTTTAAACATTAAAAGAATTTGTTGTAGGAGAATGTTTTTATCACATGTGGATATTTCTCAAAAGATCATAAAGTATAGGAAATTTTAAAACAAAATAGAATGGTGATTTATGAATGTTTGAACATAAATTAAAAGATAGCACTGCTGAAAGTCCTAATTCGCAGGGTTATGAATATTTGGTGCAGCAGCAAAAATATTTGGAATCTGGTATTCATATAGGTACCAAAGTAAAATTTGTTAATAAAAGTTGGTTTGTATACAAAGAAAGAGAAGATGGTTTATACGTTTTAGATATTAAGAAGATAGACGAGAGATTAAGAATTGTTTCCAAAGTTTTGGCAAGGTATAAACCTGAGGAGATTTTAATTACTGCTTCACGTCATTATTCTTCAATAGCTGCCAAAACATTTTCAAAGTTAACAGGCGTAAAAGTTTTATCAGGCAGATACCTACCTGGTACTATCTCAAACCTACAGAGTTCAAATAGAGTTGAGCCAAGAGTCATGTTTATCTGTGATCCGAAAGGAGAAAGGCAGGCAGTTTTAGAAGCAGGTAAACATGGTATATTTACTATTGGTTTAGTTGATACTGACAATTCTATGGAGTACATAGATCTGATTATACCTTGCAATAATAAAGGTAAAAAATCTTTATCTTTAATTTTTTGGATTCTTGCTAGAGAATACATGCTTGCTCGAGGAATGATTAAGAATGCTGATGAGTTTTCTGTTGATATAAAAGAATTTGAATCATCTCAAGTACAATCTAATATTTCAGCATCATCATCTTCTTCAAAGGCATGATAATCTGAAATGATTCATAAATTTACTGCGGTTCAGAAATTAAAATCATAATATCTCTTTCTGAATTGTTTAGATATTTTGTTTTTAATTTGATTTAATTTCACATTAATTTTTCTTAGAAAAATTCTTTCCATAGTGTTATCAATAGCTCCATTTGCTATCAATACGTTAAGAACATCCGTACTATTCCTCCTCTTAGCTATCATTAAAGGTGTTTCGTTTTCTGCATTTCGTTTATTTATGTCCAAACCACCTTTTGTCCTTATTAAAGCATAAATAGCTAAATCAACATCATCTATTTTTGCTGCGTAATGCAATATATTATTCCCAGAAGTAGATACAAATGAATCTATATCAAATCCTTTTTCAATCAAAAACATTGCAATACCAATCGCGAGATGTTCAAAAGCTATTTCTAGGAGACTTTTATTTGCTTCATCTCTGACATATAGTAATCTACCATCTGACTCTAAGTATTCTTCTATAAGTTCTCTATTACCTGCTTTAACAGCTAATATTATCCCAATTCTCTTAACCTGGAATATATCTTCTTCACTAACATCTTTTCTTTTTTCTAATTTGTCAATAAGCTCTTTAACTTCTTTTGCTTTTTGATAGTTGTCTTTTACAGAGAATTTTATATTTGTTTTTAAATAGCTATTTATCGCATTTGTCTTATTTAATGAAACATTATTAAAAAAATTTGTTATTTTACTTTTATTTGTTAAATAATTAGCCAAAAAATATGAATTTTGGTGAAGCCACAAATAATCTATTATGGTACAGCCATCATTATTTTTTATGCGTGTGTTTGCTTTGTTTTGAATTAACATAGAGAATATAGTAGAATTTTGTTTTAGTGCAGCTAAGTGCAATGGAGTATTTCCATCATTATTTTTTATGTTTACTTTTTTAGTATATTTTAATATAGTTTTAACCATTTCTTCATGTTGATTTTCAACAGCTAAGTGTAATGGAGTATTCCCATTGTTATCTTTTAAATTTATGTTAGCACCATGATTTAGAAGAGCCATGAGTGAATTTATTTTATTAGTTTTAGCGCATTCATGAATTGGAGTTTTTCCTTCAGCATTTTTTATAGAAATTTTAGCACCATGCTTTATTAGGTATTCTATAAATGTTTGGTCATCTAATTCTACAGAAAAATGCATGATCGAATCATTTTCTTTAGTAATTGCGTTTACATTTGCATTATTTTCAATTAAAAATTTTGCCATTTCGACATTTTTTGAGATTACTGCTAGTGCAAGAGGTGTTAGCCCAAGATAAGTCTTAGCGTCAATATCTGCATTATATTGTAGAAGAAGTTTTGCGATTTTTATATTTCCTATTTGTGCAGCAATATGCAAAGGTTTTATGTCATTTCCTTTATTAGGATTCGTTCCGTGCTCTAAAAGTAATCTCAAAAAATGT
>JAVZJF010000017.1:0-10677 GCA_038870935.1 Candidatus Anstonellales archaeon
TTAAGCTTTTTATATATTAGTGATTGAGTAGCAATATCTTTTCTATGATAGAGTTCTCCGTAGAAAGAAGTACTTATACATAATTCCACTCTTCTTTCAGCAGAATAGAAATCTATGTCCTTAGCAATTACTGCTATTGCTCTTGAACTGGTTGTATAAATTTTTCCTTCTTTCTCATAAACAGATGCAAAATAAAATCTTTCTTTAGGTTTCATTATTTTAATTTCTTTGTCTTTAGCAGGATTATCAGGATAGCCATTAGGCACTAAGTATTTGCAAACAGTAGCATTTCTTTCAAATGATACTTTTTTTCTTGAAATCAATTTATCATTTGCAATAGATTCTAAAACTTCGCTTAGGTTGCCTTGGAAAATTGTTAATACATTAATTGCTTCAGGGTCTCCGAATCTAGAATTGTATTCAATTATTTTAACTCCTTTTGTAGAAAGTATGCACTGTAAATATAATATGCCTTTAAAGTATTCTTTTGTTTCTTTGTAGAAAGCTTTTAGCGTTTTTTTAGCTATTTCTATAGCTTCTTCATAATCTGATATAGAAACGAAAGGCAGTAAATGGTTTTGGGTCGAATAGGAGCCCATACCTCCTGTATTCGGTCCTAAATCATCTTCTAACAAATTTTTATGGTCTTGTACTAATGGCATTGGTATAATATTTTTACCATCAGTAAAGATTTGCAAAGTAAATTCTTGGCCTAACAATCTTTCTTCTAAAACAATTTCCTCTAATCCAGAGTATTTGGTTTCGAGCAATTCTTTGGCATATGCTTTAGCCTCTTGAATATCCTTTAATTGGTTTCCAACGACTTTTACGCCTTTGCCGCCTGTTAAGCCAGCAGGCTTAACAGCAACATATTGGTATTTTTCGATAAAGTCATAAGCTTCTTTCAAATCATTTGTAATCAGGAATTCAGGATATGCTTTTATTTTGTGTTTTTTCATCAGCTTTCGTGCAAATGACTTATCCCATTCTATTTTTGCTTGATTTTTTGTTGGACAAGCAACTTTTATTTTGTGTTTTTTTATTATATCAGTTATTCCTTTGAATAATAGTCCATCAGGAGATACAAAAGCGAAATCGATTTTATTATGCTTGAGAATTTGTTTGACATTTTCTTCATTAATCTCGTTGCAATAGAATTTACCTGAAGAGAGTATAGCCAATCTTTTTATCCCAGGATGGTCTTTAGAGGATAAGCAAATTAATCTTGCCTTAGAGTCATTTAATTTCTCTGCTATAATATGCTCTCTTGCACCTTCGCCAATTAACAAAATTGTTGGTTTTCTTTGCATTTATTAACACCTTCTTTAAGTACAAAAATAATTTTTGTGCAGATGAGATTAAATAGTTTAGAGTAATAGAACCCATGCCTATAAATCTTTTAATGCCAAAGAAATAAGGGATTAAACCAAGAATATAAAAAAAAAGCATAAAAAAGAGACCTGTGATTGAATTGTAAAAGAAATTTAAGAGAATAAGGACGACTAAAAAGAATTTTTTAAAATTATGAGATATTTTTAATTTCTTGATTTTGGTTAAAGCAAAAGAAATGATTATAGAAGAAATTAGAAAAGTGATAAAAATAGTTAAAGACATTGAAATCAGTAAGAGAAATGAATCAATATTACCTATTTGAATAGAAAAAGCAGTTCTTTTCAAAGATATTGAAAAATTAGAAATTAAAGTAGTTATCAGATGAGATGATGAAATCGCTGCTAAAAGCATAATTGCTTGGTAATCGTTTTTAAGAAAAGGAAAAAATAGAAAAGCCAACTGAGAGTCAGAGCTAATAGTGGGTAAAAATTCTGCCAAAAAAGACAATAAAATAGCTATAAAAAATATTGGAAAATTTGTCAACATTATTTTAGAAATCTTGGAAAAAAAGTTGAATTTTTTTCTTATTTTCTTGAAGACTATTTCTTGAGATGTTATGATTGAAGAAACTCCGTAAAGAGATGAAAAAATAGTAAGAAAAGGATTTTGTAAGAGATTTATAGCCAATATACCAAACAAACCAGTAATTAAAAAATAAAAAAAAGCAATAAGCTTGTTACTCTCAGCCAAGATAGAATAGGAAGAGAATATAAGAACAATAAAGAAGAGTGATATAGAAAGCACATTCTTGTTTATAAAGTAATACATATTTGAAAGAACAGGAATAAGAAGGATTGTTAATATAGATGCAATGATTATTGAAGAAATTATTAACATTATAGCAATATTGGCTTTATCTCTTTTAACTAATCTCTGGGCAGGCAGAGGGATTAGATTGGTTGATGAATCTGGAATAAGGAATATAGAACTAATTACAATAGAAAAAATTAAATTAGAGGAATAGAGAATGGCTATCAAGAATTCTTTGTTATGCGCATATTGGAAAAGGGGAGCTATATTACTGGGATGAAAAGAAGGTATTAAAGAAAAAATTATACCTACCAAAAAAGTAATAAAAAATTCCAAAACCATTATATGAAAAAAAGATTAGTATTAATTATAAAATTAATATTCGAAAGATAAATGATTAATAAAAAGGTTTGTGCTGATGAAGATTTCATCTATTTTAAAATTTCTAATAATATTTGTTTACTTGTTTCTACAATCTTATTTTGCTTCAGTTACTTTGAGCAAGGCAAATATTACTTGTTGTGATTACTTTGAAACGATTATTACTGTCAAGGACCCTTATGGAAGAGAAGCTGAGAACGTAGCTATTAAAGTTTATGTGCTAACCGCTGAAGGAGTGAAAAAGGATTTGAGCAAATATCCATTTTTCACAGATAAAAGTGGCAAAGTTAAAATTTTATACAAGCCGTTACCTGGAGAGGCTTTAAAAATTGAAATTGACGAGCCATGGCTAAGTTATTCTGCAACATTACCTGTTAAAGTGCCTGATAAGACAAGAGAGAATTTAGCAATTTTAGTAGTAGGAAGTGTTTTAGGATTAATTATTCTGTTTTTTTTAATCAAGACTTTGAAAATTAGGTACCATATTAATTTGTTATTGACAAGCATAAAGAAGAAAATGGATTTAATGAAGAAGAAGAAGCAGGAGCAACAATTCGGCTTAGGTACTACAGATAAGCAGAAAGCACAACAGAAACAGTTACCAAATAAGGCAAGTACTTCATGGGTTTATACCACTAAAAGTGTTACAAAGAAAGCATCTTTACAGACACAAAAACCATTTGGTAAGAGGTAAATTTGATGAAGTTCACATTAAATTTATTTTTGATTTTGTTTTTACTTTCAATTTCAATAATTTATTCTGTACAAAACGATGTTTTAAAGTACTTGAAGTTAGAGGGTTCAAAAGAAATAGAGATAAGAGTAAGGAATTCGCAATATTATTGGTTAATTGCCAACGATGAAATGCTACTATTTAAAAGAGCAAATGAGAGTGAAGATACTTTAGTTCTAGACGAATACGAAATCATGTATGTTTTGAAAACTTATTATAATCAGAAATATACACAAGTAATTGATAATATCATGAACTATGTGATACAATTCAATGAGAGTAGAAAGGATAAAGAATATAATTGTAAAAACATGTTGGGCCATTTTATTCACGATTGTAATGATTTAGTTTCTTGTTACAAAGCTTGTTATTATCATCCTAATTGTCAGTATGGTTTGCTAAAGACATACACTGTTGATAGAATAAACGAATATAATCAGAGTGAACAGTTGATATTAACCACTTTGAAACCAATAGATGAAACCGATATAGTTCAAGCCAGTTATGCGTTCAGTTCAGGCACAAAAAAATTGGATAGCATTATAGAAAATTTAATTAAGAAATTAAGTACTTTTAGAGAGAGTTTTCAATACAAGTTTGATTTTGATAATGATTTAATAGAGATTTTAAGTACAGTAAGAACAATAAACAACAATGCATTGTTTGAGAAAGAGAAATTGAATTATTGTAGAAAGATAGAATATCCCATAGCATATGTTAATTCAGCAATAGCTTTGGCAAAAACCATTGTTGATGATAAAGAGATAGATATTAATAAAACTTCTAAAAGAATGGTTGAGAGAGCGAATTATTATTTGGGATTATTGAGAAAGGAAAAAGGCGAAGAAGCAGAAGCGCTTTTTAACATAACAAACAAATATGAAGAATTGCTAATAAAAGGTAATCAAACTTTAACAAATGCCATAAGTAAATTTAGATATGATAAATACTTTGAAATTAGAGACAATTTATTGAATTTATATTTGAAAATAAAAAATTCTAAGAGTTATGCAGAGGCATTAAACATATCAAAAGAATTTGATACCCTATTTGAATCAATGAATGAGACTATAAACAAAACAGAACAAAAAGTGCAAAGAATAAACCTGTTAAGAAACGCTGCTTTAAATTCTGCTTTAAATGCAGAAAAAGATAATTATAATGCACAACTAATTATTAGTGAAATTGATAAAATAGATAAGATTTTGAAAAAGGATAAAATTTCTGATTCAGATATAAGTTATGCATTAACTACTTTAGAAAGGATCAAAGCAGAGGAAGCAAGAGGAAACTTTCAAAATGATGAGGAATTGAATTTGGAGAGAATAATAAACGATTACTTAATCTTCATAATTTTAGGAGTATTAATAATTTTTGGTATAGTTTTATACGCTTCAAGGAATTTGTTATTAAAGCAAAAACCAGGAATTACTACTATAGTTTATAAGAACGCACAAAACATGTATGAAACTACATTATCTGTGAGATTAGAGAAAGATGGAAATCCTTTGCCTGATGGCACTCCAGTAACATTTTTTGTAGGAAAAGGAGCAGAAGTAGGAAATACTTACATACAAAATTCTTATGCGCATGCAACATTAACTTTTGAAGAATTTCCAAAAGAAGACATGGACATAAAAATAGTTACTACTGAGGTAGAGGTTAAATTGAAATTGCATTTCGTGCCTTCAGAGGATTTGCAAAGAGAGATGATGACTCAACAAAGAAAGAAAACATTCTTTGACCAAGTTTTGGAAAACATGAACATCAAGAAATGATTTGAAATGTATCAGCTAATTTTTTTGCCAATTCATGCCTTTTACCAGAGAAGTTATTAATCTTTTTCATGTTTTTGTCGTAAATTTCTAATTCTAAATCTTCTTCTGAATATTTTTCAAGATTAGCCAATACTACGAATTTAAGGTTAGGATAATTGAAATTTTTTAATTTATTTGAGAGAGAAAATATAATCAAGTTCTTGGCTTTTTTAGAATATTGAAGAGTCTTCTGATTAGGGATTAATTCAATAACCTGCTTTTTATTAGAAGATAATTTTTTCTCATTAGATTTCCTTAAAGGTTTGAAATCTGAAACAGCAATTGTTGAGATATAAATGTGAGTTGATTTAGTGATATTAGTTTTCAAAGAATTTATTAATTCTTCTATTGTTTTGATATTAATTTTCTTTATTTGCTCTGGTAATTTAAAATCAACATTACCTTGAATGACTGTGACATTAGCACCTCTGCGATAGAATTCTAAAGCTAATTCATAACCTAATTTACCGGAAGCTATGTTAGTTATTATTCTAACATTATCAATTTTCTCTATAGTTTTTCCGTAAGAGATTATAATATTTTTATTCGCAAAAGTTTGTTCAGTTAAATTTTTCTCGATTTCCAAAAGAATGGTATCAAGATCAGGTACTTTGAGTTTATTATCTTCTTGATTTGGATTAAGAATCACAATGCCTTGTGATTGTAAATAATTCAAATTCTTTTTTATTACATCGGTCAAGAGTTCTTTGTGCATAAGAGGTAAAAGAAGAATTCTTTTATTGTTTGAAATTGCAGTTGCCAGAGTTAATAAAGCATAATTATCGTAAATACCGTTTGCAAGTTTTGATATAAATGAACTAGATGAAAAAACGAAATACAAATCGAAGTCTTTGCCTGTTTGCAAATAACTTGTTTGAGCATCTATTTCTGATAAAACTTTGTTATTAGAAGCCCATTGAAGAGAAGTTTCTGTTATTATTTGTTTAGCAGATTCCGTCAATACTACTTGTACAAAGTAATTTCTTTTTACCAATGTTCTTACTAAATCAAAACCTCTTATTGAGCCAATAGTACCTGTTAATACAATACAGATCCTTTTTTGATAACTAATCATATTTGACATAAGAATTAATTAATCAACAATTCTTTTTATTGCTTGGTCAATTTTAATCAAATTACCAATATCAAAAGTTGAGAAGAAATTCCTTTTATGAAAAGATTGTTTATATTTGTTTATGACAATTGCAATATCTTGTTCGTCAAAGTTTTCTAACAAAGATAAATCATTTTCTAAGGCATAAAGAATTTGATCTGCGATTTCATAAGATATTCCCAATTCTTTTTCTGCGAATTGGCCTTTCCAGAGTTGGGGACTCGGTTCCTTGATGGCGATTTCATGGAAATTCATTTTTTCTAAAGCAAATCTTACTTGTGTTTTATACATGTTTAAGATAGGGAATATATCTGCAGCAGCATCACCAAATTTAGTGAAATAGCCTAATAAGTATTCGCTTTTGTCACCTGTGCCTACGACTATTCCGTTTTCTGAATTAGCTCTTGCATATAAAATTGTCATTCTTATTCTGGCAGAGATATTTCCTAAAGCAATTTTATCTTCATTAGATAAGTTCAATTTCTCGACAAATTTTTGTTCGATTTCAGATATATTAATGATTTCATAATTGATGCCCAATTTTTTACATACAGCTTCTGCCTCTTTTGTTTGCAGGCTTTCGTTAGCATTTCCAGGTAAGATTAACCCGTTGACTTCAAAGCCTGCGTCTTTACACAATAAAGCAGTTAAAGTAGAATCTGCACCAGAGCTTATTCCTATAAAACATTTTGAAATCTTAGAAGTTAGGAGAAAATCTTTAAGGAATAATTTACTCATCTCAATTAAATTAAATGTGTTAGCTCTGATTAATTGCAATATGTTTGTCATATAAAGATGTAAATTTAAAAAAAATTATAAAATCAAATATAATTGAATTTTTTACACAATTCTGCTATCCAGATTGCGCCTTTTGCAGCACCCAATTTGGTATTGTGAGACAACAAAACGTATTTTATTCCAGGTAAGACGTTATCGTTTCTTATTCTGCCTATTGAAATAGACATTCCGTCATTGACGTTTCTATCGAGCCTTGGTTGAGGCCTGAAGGGATCTTTATGGATTATGAAAAACTTTTTAGGGGTAGAAGGTAATTCATCAACATCTTTATTATGATAGTTTTCATAAAGATTAATAACTGTATTCAAATCATAAGAGGAATTTATTTTTACATTAGCAATTTCAGTATGCCCATCCAAGACAGGCACTCTTGTACATGTTGTACTTATCTTAATTTTATTTTCGATTATTTTATCATTTAATATACTGCCTAAAATCTTCTTAGTCTCTTTTTCCACTTTTTCTTCTTCTTTAGGAATAAAAGGGATTATATTATCAATTATATCTAGCGCCAAAACACCGTTTATTCTTCCTGCTCCAGAAACGGCTTGCATAGACACCATTATAGCTAAATCCACATCTAAATTATCTACTAATGGTTTCAAAGTAGAAACAAAACCAGTTGTTGTACAATTAGGTATTGGTAAAATAAAACCTTTCCAGTTTCTGTTATTTTGTTGAACTCTTACTAAAGGTAAATGATTTGAATTAATTGCAGGAATTAATAAAGGAGTATCATTTTCGTATCTAAAAAATGAAGCAGTTGAAAATACAGGCTTTTTTTCTGCATAGAAAGGCTCTAAATCTTTTGCTATTTCAGTTTCTACAGCAGAAAAAATAATGTCAATTTTTGACAAATCTAATTCATGAGAGTTTTGAATAACTAGATTGAGTATTCTTTCATTAGGCAAATTATCAGAGAACCAGCTAATTTTACCATTAGCATCTTTAATAGCTTCTAAATATTTTTTTCCAACATTTCTTTCAGAGGCAGTTAATGCTACTATATCAAAATATTCGTGATTTTCTAAAGCTGAAATAAATTGCTGTCCAGCAATTCCAGTAGAACCTATAATTGCAGCTCTTAATTTTTGCATATGGCTCACTTTGAATTGGATTAAAAAGAGAGAATTTAAAAATTTTTTTCAAATAAATTGAATAAAAAAGAAATTAATTGAAATTTTAGTCATTTTTCTTAACAATAACTTTGAAACGATTATCAGCAAAAGAGAATTCTAATTTTTCTTTGTATCTTTCGTTGAGCAAATTAATGTATTCGTCAATAGATTTCTCGTCTTTTTTCTCAGCCAATTCAAGCATTTTGATATAAATTTTCACTGTTTCAAGGGTCTTGTTTTTGATTTCTACTTTTTTTCCATAAGGCAAATTTTCATCTCTCATGGCCTTTTCATAATTAACTAAAGTTTGGTCTAATATGGCAAAGGAATTAGCGACTTTGATTGCAATTATTCTTGTCTTAGGGTCATTATATAATTTCTCAAATATTGGCAGGAAAATTGAATTAAAATAAACATGAACATCTTCGATAGTTCCATGTGCGGTTATAGATTCATTATTATTTTTTGTAGGATCGTCAGACATTTCTATTATCACCAGGTGATTTTGGAATTTCTGTTTTCGCAATATTTTCACAAATAAGATAAAGTGCTTGTTTTAAGCTGTTTGCATTTTCTCCCAGGTACTTATTCTTAGCCAATTCTTCTGGATTAAATGTATTAGCATAAGTAGTAGTAATTTGCCCTATTTCTTTATGTTGTTCTTTTTGTTGTTGATTTCTATTAAAGTCTTGATTATCACGAAATAAGGCTACTTGAGGAGGCATAAAGTATCAAGAAGTATATTCAAGTTAAAGTATATAAGGATTATGATATTTAGAAGGTATATGGAATTAAGGTATAAGAAATTAAGTTTTGAAGATGTTTATTCACTTTGTTTAAAGTTAAGTGAAGGTATATTGCGATATTATGGAAAAGATTACGAAAAAATAACTTTGATAGCGATTTCAAGAGGAGGGCTTGTGCCTGCTAGATTGATTGCAGACCTAACTTCTAAGAAAGACATTTGGACTATTTCTGCAAAATCATATATTGATATAGATAAAAGAGAGCAAGTAAGTATTACACAAGATGTAAAAACAAATTTAGAGAATAGGAGAATTTTATTAATTGATGATATAGCAGATTCTGGAAACACAATAAAAACGATTAAGGAATTATTCGAGTTAAGAGGTGCAAAAGAAGTGAAATCTTGTACTTTACACTATAAGAGGAAAAGCGTAATAGAGCCCGATTTTTATGCAGAAGAAGTAGATAACAATGTTTGGATAATTTATCCTTGGGAGATACACGAATTTAACAATAAGAAATGATTTTTATGGAGAAACATAAGAAGAGAAGATTAGTAATTTACTTTTTTGTTTTACTATTAACTTTGATAAATTTCTTTATTTTAATTACACCTGTTTTTTTTGTTTTAAAGATAAATGACTTAGGCTTATTATTTTACAACCATTTTTCTTTTTTATGCCATCAACTCGATTCAAGAAGTATCTGTTTAACAAATAATTTCATGATAGTTAATTGTTTAGAAAATCCTAAATTTTTGGACAAGAAGAAATCTACAGGAATTGTTTTAGATAATGGCATAGAGAAATACAAGTTTCCTGTTTGTTCCAGGGATATAGCAATATACTTGTTCCTTTTGGTTGGTCTGGTTTATTCAATAAGAAAGCATGGAATAGATTTTTCTGATGTAAACAATTTTACCTTACTTTATATTTCTTTAATACCTATTGCCATAGATGGATCTTTACAAACTTTAACAGAATTTAATATAATTTTGCCTTATGTAGGGCCTTATGAGAGTAATAATTTATTAAGAATACTAACTGGTAGCATAGCAGGTTTTTCATCAGGATATTTTTTGTTACCTTTGTTGAACTACTATTTAAAATTTTTTTTCAAGGAGGAATAAAGTAAATATATAAAATTAGATCATTTTAATCTAACAGTTTCAAGGGATAAAGGCGCATAGCCTACACCTTTGAAGATTCTTCCAAGTGTTTGAGCAAATTCTATTGTTTTATTAGCTTCTCCATGCACAGTGATAATTTTACTGTTTTTGTTTCTCATTTTTTTCAGATACTGTATCATTTGGATTCTGTCAGAATGCCCTGAAAACCCTTCTATTGACTTAATTTCCAAATTGATTTTAATTAAATCAGTCTTTCCATTATCATGGCCATTAAGAGCTATTTCTTTAGCTCCTTGCTGTATTTTTCTTCCCAAAGAATTGGCTGCTTGGTATCCAACAAAAATTAGCTTATTATTAGGGTTATCAGCCATTAGCCTAAAGAAGTCAATTACAGGTCCTCCAGACATCATACCAGAAGGTGCTAAAATTATGCAAGGCTCTCCATTCACTATTTCTTCCCGAGATTTTCCTTTAGCTACTTTAAAGATTTCACTTTCAAAAGGAGAGTTGTTAGATAATATTCGCATTTGCACCAATTTTTTGAGATATTCTGGATATGCTGTATGGATAGCAGAAGCTTCTAATATCATTCCATCTAAGTATACTGGAACATTCCAATCCTTGTTATTTCTTGCATATTCTTCTAAAACCAGCATTATTTCCTGTGCTCGTCCAACAGAAAACACAGGTATTAATTC
>JAVZJF010000018.1:0-10421 GCA_038870935.1 Candidatus Anstonellales archaeon
TTTTCAGTCATGGTCATAGAAGTATTTAGTTCTATCCCACAATAAATGCCATAAATTTGTAAAATTAAATGAATTGTTGTACTCTCATTTATAGTAAAAGATGTGTGATTAGTTAAATACCCTGTTTTAGTAGCAGAAATTAGATAATCGTTAAAGCTTACGTTTCCACCAGAGCCTCTAATAGTGGTTTCGTTTACAACTAACCAATTAGTTAGGCCATTCGTATCAGTTTGTGAGAAATTGTTTGAGATTCCTAAGGCATTAGTATAATTACTTAAAGCATTTATTATTGGGTTCAGATTAACATCAGTTATATTTAGTCTAACATACCATTGAAGAGTTACGTTCCATGTTGATAATGGACTTGAGTAAAAATTAATTGCACTTTTGTTTATGTTAGAGGCATTAAGTAAGAAATTTTGCCCAATATCTCTGATGTAGGTGTGATTAGTAGCTTGGCCTTCAAAAGTGATATTTGCTAATAAATTATTATTCGCTGTGTAGAAAAAAATATGTGGTGAATTCGCATTATTTGTCAACATTACTAAATTATTGAAAATATTATTTGAGGAACCATAAAGATAAATTCCGTAAGATGTCGAACCATTTGTATAAGCATTAATGTTTGTAAAATTGTTTGAATTTCCATTTGTGTTAAAAGCAATAGCTGAACTAGAAGTATTAAATGTGCTGATATTTACATTTCTGAATTTATTGAACTTAGCTCCATTTACATAAATTCCATAGCCATAAGTTGTACCATATGTTGTTATACTTACATTTTCAACAGTATTATTTTCTGAATTATAAAACTCTATCCCTTTTGAATTACTTCCATAGACAGTTATGTTAAAATTAGTGAAATTATTATAACTGGCAGTATTACTATAATAGAGATACACACCGTAAGAATTGCTTCCATATGTTGTTATATTCACATTATTAAAGAAATTTAGCTGTTGGCCATAACTAAAGTAAATAGCATGATTGTTTGACCCATTTGTTGTTATGCTTAGGTTTTCAAAAGTATTAGTATTTGCAGAACTCAAATAAATTCCGTAACCACTATTTGTGGTATTAGTAATAGTGATGTTAATATTATAGAAATAATTTTGAGTCATTGCATAGCCATAAATCCCATAACCATTATTATTTCTGACAACTATATTAGCATTTCTAATAGTTATATTACTCGTTTGGTAGTCGAATTGAATTGCACTTGAAGCGCTCAAAGTGCTATTCGTTGAGACATTTAAATTGGTAAAGTTAATTCTACTTGATTGGTAGATAAGAATTCCTCTTCCTATTGCTTTTATGTCTATATCTTCAAATGACGAGTTTGTTACGAAACCTAAAATCATTCCATCAAAGGAATTGATTTTACTAACATTTATGTTGTTACAATTTCCAAAACCTACAAAAGAGGCATTAAGATTAGTGATATTTTGAGAGGAATTACATGAAAGTGAATATCCTGATATACCTGTATAATAGTATGTAGGTAAGCCATTAATCGATATGTTCGACAAATTATGGACATAATAATTGCTTGAAAGTCCATCTATCAAGATTGAGTTAGTGTGATTTGCACTAAACGTTGCATTTATTATGGTGTTGAAACTAGAAATTGTAAAGTAGACAGGTCTTGTAAAGCTACCATTTGCGTATGATAATACATTAGTAATTCTATTATAGCTGCCTCCATATGCATAAATACCATATGTTGTATTCCCAGTTATTGTCATATTAATATTTGTAGCATTGTTAAAAGAAGTTTGATTAAAGAATATTCCGTGAGCAGAATTGTTTATGGAATTAAAGTTAAATGCATTTACTGAATTATTATTGCTTGATGCAGTAAACAAAATTCCATATGAATTTATTCCTCTTGTTGTAGTATTAATATTTGTAATTTGATTGAGAATAGAATTTACAAAAGCACTCCCCGTGGCATTTGATGAATTCGTAAAGATTGTTGTATTAATTATTTTAGAATTATTAGTATTAAAGAAATAGGTTCCATTAATCCAGCCAACAGGATTGAAAGATGAATTAGTTTGTCTTATATTGCAATTTTTTATTGTTATGTTTCTGACAGAATTTGCAAAAATTCCATTGCCGATTTGAGAATTGCCAAAATCTATTGTATATCCATTACAGTCTAAAGTAATGTTATCTGCGATAACTGAAAAGCAAGTTCCTTGTGAAAATACATCTGATCCTAAAACATATTCTTTGTTAGGAGTATCTAATAAAGAACACGAATAGATTGAATTATCTGCACTAACATAATATGTATAGTTCTCAGATATAGTATAGTTATTTAAATTGTCATATGCTAAACAATTCAAGTAATAAGTATCGTTGGTCGTTATATTTACAGTAAAAGTAAAGTTTTGTGCTATATCATTAAGTGTTGTTGAGTTAGAATAAAAAAGGGTACCGTTAGAATAATAAATAAAAATTGAACCGTTTTTTAAACCAGATATCGATTCATTAGCATAGCAAGTAAAGTTTCTTAATCCTAGATTACCTGAAGAAGCATTATTTGGACTAATTAATATTACATATGGTTTCATATAAACAGAGAAATTTCTTTCAACTATAGTTAGATTGCCTAGTGAATTTTTTGCATATACCTTAATAGTATAGTTAGAAGAATAGTTCTGAATCAAGTAAGAAATATTTCTTACTAAGAATGTTTGGTTATTATTGTAAGATGCTAATACTTCATCTTGATTTAATACCCTTGAAAATATTATGATTTCATCAAGAGTACCATTAAACCTATCTCCCGTTGCTTGAGTATTGGGTTTAGAGCCAATTTCTAAATTGTCATTAGTGTTTGGCAGTTGTATTGTTGCACTCCTTGTAAAATTTAATACACCATCTATGTACAGTCTTTGTTCAGAACCATTATAGGTTCCGACTACTTGATGCCATTGGTTTAGTGTAGGTAGAGAAACAGCAATTTCACTAATCCCTGATATATGCCATTTAAAGCTTCCCCATTCTGCAGTTATTCTATATTGGTTATCTGAGTAACCTTTTTGTAAAATTCTTCTATTGCTTGCCCAATCTTTTGCGTTAAACCACGCAATAATACTAATCTCTTTAGATGGATTAAGGCTTGGGGAATTAGCTACAATCATTCTATCATCTATTCCGTCGAAGATGAAGCCATATCCGAATTTGCCACTTACGTTAGATTGGTTATTATTGCCTGCAAAAGTTCCGTGGTTATTATACCTTGAAAGGTCAATTAAGTGCGTTGAATTAAAATGGTCAAATGACCAATAGGCAATTAAATCACCAAGATCATAAAAACCAAAAGCGTTAGTATTAGAATGAATTGATGAATTCAATATGATATTTTTATCATTGTAAATTATTTGGTTATTAAGCGGAGTTGGTGGTAAAAAATTAATTAAAGGGTCAGATAAATTAGTTAATGTTAGATTAATTATTTTTTCAGAATCAGCGCTTACTATAGAAGAATTTTGTTTTATGATGGAGTTATCTTCGACGTAAATAGTTATGTTATAGAGTTTGTAGGTTATATTTGAGTTATCCCCAAGTAATAAAGTATCGTTTAAGTAGTCTATCGTAATCCCATTAGGGTTAGTTTGAGAAAAATTACCATATATTTGGTTATAAAGAGTTGATGAATAATTTGCAAATGCGCCAAAAATCGGTTTATTGTAAATATCTGTTATATTAACGATTATTGGCCACTGAATGGTTATATTCCAGGAGCTGTTTGGGATATCATATTCATCATAAAAGTAAATATCGTTATAAGAAAAATTACTGACATTGCCTAAATAGTTGTTGCCTGAGTAATAAATCCAAACAGGTCCTTGTGTTAATTGAGACTTGTTAAATAATATTATTGTTCTAAATTCATTGTTATATGAATGAGATAAGAAAACATGTGCTCTAGGGTTGTTCATGACATCTAAGTTTAGATTGGAAAATTTAGAGTTGTTAGTTGAATATAACGACAGTGGAACAGAATTATAACCAGATACTATACCAGTAAAGTTAGTTAAAGTTAAATTATTAACATATTCTGTACTTAAACTTTTACTTACTATTCCTAAGGTATAAATTTTTGTATTTTCTATTTTAATGTTTGAGCTATTAAAAATATAGATTCCCTCTCCACCGTTTATAGAAGAGAACTTGTTTATGTTACAATTTCTAATTGTTATATTTGTTCTATTTTGAATTACAACTCCTGTTCCTAAACTTGACCATGAATGATTTATTGTGAAATTTGCACAGTCCAATGTAACATTATCTGCTGTTATGTATAAAGCAGTTCCACTGCAATTTAAACTATTATTAAGTGTTAATGACTGATTAATTTGTTCTCCACAAAGAGTGTATCTCTTCAAAGTATATGGGTGAGAGTCATTGATAAAAGCCAACCAATGTGTAGTTGTCATGGTTATATGATTAAAAGGCAAATCACTTCCAACATTTGCAAAAAAGTTTCCGTCAGTATCAGTGGCATTTTTTAATGGCCAAACCTCAGTCCCATTTCTAAAAATGTATCTATTTCCGATATCTGAGTAATTGGCCCATACATTGGTTAAGTTATGCAAATAATTAGGTGGATTAGTAGGAGCTCCTGTAAAAAACCTGTAGCATATGAATGTATTATTCCAGAAGAATATATTAGAATTGTTATTTTCTATTAGCACACAATTAGAGTAAGTTGAACTATCTGATGGGTAACTATTGTTGAAAATATTATTATAAATGTTTAAGAATTCATTAGTTCCAGTATTATTAGTCAAATATTGTCTTATATACATTAAATTTGTTCTTCCTTGAATGTTGTTATTTCTGATTGTAATATTCGAGTTTGATTGCGTGTTACCATTTAGATATATTATGTAATTCCCAGCATAATTACTTATCAAATTATTATTTTCAAAGGTAATATTATTTATATAATTGTCAATTCTGAAATGGTGATATGATCCATTAAGAGTGTTATTTTGTATCAAAATATTCCTTGCTCTATTTGTCAAATTAAGGCCCGATATAAAAATTCCTCTACTTGTACCGAAATTAATAGTGTTATTAATAATGAATATATTTTCTGGGTCATTGGAAATAGTAATGCCATAATCAGAGCTTTGGACATAGTTATTTGAAATGTTAATATTACTTGAATTAACATTAGTAACGAGTTCTAATGCAGTGCTTCCACTAGTGCCTCTTATAATGGTGTTATTAAATATTGTTATGTTTGTCTGTAAAGACCTTAGTTGTATATTTGGATAATTTCTTGCATAGAGTGTTGAATCCTTTATCGTTATATTGTTATTCCCAGAGTATACTGCTATACCATAATAAATAGTATCAGTTGTTACATTTCTAATTATCACATCATCTATATCAGAAATAATAATTGCTTCGCAAATAGCTAATCCTAAGCTACAACCTGATTCAAAGCTCATATTGATTGTTGTATTAACAATTTCTACCCTATCTCCTGCATCTCCTATTAAATGAATTCCTGTTGATACGTTTAGGATAGTCAAATTATAAATTTTTAAATCACTTCTTCCATTTGCATAAATTGCTTTTGTATTACTGTTATTCATTCCTATTAGCGAATATCCATTCCCATCAATCATAATATTGTTTGCATTCACAGTCAAGCAAGTCACACCATCAAAAATTATATTTGTGTTTAGAGAGTAGTAAGTATTTCCAACACTTAGAGAACCACATTGTGTTATGTTTGAATAAGTTGTATAATTAGAAAAGGAAGTTACTCTAAAGCTTGAAACACTCCCATTAGTATAAAGTAGTTGGCAATCTGTGCAAACTTTACCATCCTTTAGTATTAGCATTTCAGATCCTTTCCATGGTAAGTCATAGAAGGTTATTATTGCACTTCTGTTCAAATAAGGATATTTAGTAGAGTTAGCAAAAGCAAAGTTGTTGAAAACGATTAAATTTTCTTCCAAGTCAGTAGAGATATTTCTAAAATCAGTTTCTCCTTCAAAAGTTATGCTTCCATTTTCAAAATTTTTTGTATGGATAGGTAATTTTCCTAAGAAAGTAGCATTAGTTTCATCTAACTTTGTTCCCCAGGTTATGTTAATTGTTCCATTAGCATTTCTACCTCTTACATCAAATGTTGCGTTACTAATATTTAGGGTTTCATTAGCAATGATATTCAGTTTTCCACTCTTATTACCAGTTAAATTTATTGTTGAAGATATGTAAATTTCTCTAGCTAATAATTTAATATTTCCTGAATCTCCTGTAGAATTATTCTCTAATTGTTCTCCAGCTACTGATATATTACCGGTTATGATTATTTTGTCAGCAAATAAATTTATATCTGGGCCATTTTTTGGTGTACTGTTATATAATGAATATTTTGTGATAACATTTCCTTCAATTACTATTTGATTAGCTGAAATAGTTAATGATTGAGTCGCACAATTATTTTGGCATTTACCTAAATCAAGTATCAAAGAAGAATTTTTATTAATTCTAAAAGTTGAATTGGTTGTGATAGTGAAATTTGTAAGGTTTTGAATAGTCAGATTAGTGTTGTTAGTTAATAGAATACTCTCATTTGAGGTAATATTGGTTATGGCAGAATCAAAGTTGCATGATGATGAGTAATTGCTTTGATTTAATTCGCAAAATCTCTCAACAATATCAATGAACCTTTTTTCTGTTGAATTGACACTTCCTGAAGCATTTTGTACATAAGCAATAAATGAATGTGATCCTAATGATAGATTGGTTAGTAATAAGTAGAGCCTATTGGCACTAGCATTATAAGAGCTTTTTATCTCATCAGCTGTAAGAACTCTCTTAAAGATTTTTATTTCATCAATACTTCCTTTATAATAATTATCTATTCTTCCAATAGTAATTAATTTATTTGGATACGGCTTTTGATTCATAAAATTTGTTAAATTGTATTTTAGATTCCCATTAATGTATATTAGCATATATTTTCCATCAAACGTAACTACAACATGTGTCCATGCATTTGTTGCTATTACATTATCTGGAGTAGTATATGAAATCCAATGTGTGCCATTACCAAATCCCACATGCAATTTATTTTTTTGATATACCCATAAGCCAACATTTCTCGTAATTGTTGATGAACCATTTTGATAACCTAATATTCCACGGTAATTGTTATCAGTTATCGTTGAATAAACCCATAAATCAATTGTAAAATTCGAATTACTGAAGTCAAATGAGTCTGAATTATTACTGATTAAAAAGTCATTAGTTCCATCAAAATTTCTTGCATTTCCAAACCTACCTGAAGTGGTCAAGCTTGGGCATTGGGTTCCAGAACATGTTAAATGGTTTTTATTATTAGACCAATCTCTGTAAAAGGTATTACTTTCATTAAGTTCATTATTAAATCTATACCATGCTACTAATGTATCGTCATAGTCAATAAACGCTGAGGATAAAAAAGAGGTATTTATGATAGAAGTATTAATAAAAATTGATTTGTTTGTTGTTGTCAAATAGTTTTCTGGTGTTGGATAGATGAAAGATATGTTAATAGCAAACACAGATGATAAAATAAATAAATTTGTTGAGATTAGGATATAGATCATTAAAATTCTTATTTTCATATTATCACAATTATTATTGACTTGTTATGAATTCAAAGGTTTGGCTTTCACTCCAAGCATCTTCAGTGTCGTTTGCATACACTTTCCATCTAATTTTACAACCTTTTCCATATGAAATTTTTTCAATTTTATAAATTTTGTCGTTCATAGAAATAAAATCTCCTTGTTTTGCAATTTTTATATCAGAAATGTCATCAAATCTACAATTATTATTTTTATCAATATAAAGAAATTCACCAACTGAAGAATTTACTACTAAAACAGAATAATTATCAAGTTTTCCAATACTTATTTGATTAGTATGTGCATAAACAGGTAATCTTGGAAGAGAAATTATATTGCAGTTGTAAGTTTGGTTCGCTTCTAATACAATATTTTCAGTGCTTTTTGTTATTAGAAGTTCTTCACTTATATTGGTTGAAAAATTAATGTGAATTTGAGGATTACCAGTATATGTTATGTTTATTCCTTTATCGTACATGCTAATGTTTAAAACAAAAGGATAGTTACTTATTGAATAGTTAAATGATGCATTGTGGAATTTACTAAAATTAATGAAGCAATTAGAGCATGAAGAATACCCAATAAAACTTAATTTAAATAACGCATCTCCTTGATTTTGTAAGCTTTCATTAAAATCACTACTTATATTTTGATAACTTCCATTAACAAAAATATTTATGCTAGAATAGTTATCAAATTTGACAAATATAGAATTAATGTTATTAATTTGCGTTATTATAATCTTGTTATTTTCGTTAGTGCCTGTTAATTCCAAGTAATTTTGGTTAAAATTTAATGGAATACTATAGTCTGAGAATTTTTTGATTCTTTGGAGACTCTGATACAAATTAGTAAGATTTGGATGGAAGTTTATAATAAGAGTAGAATCATTCTTTGTTATTGAAAAGGTATTTTTATTAAAAATTTCTTTTATTTCGTTGTCATAGGCCATTAGTTCATAATAAGTATGAAAATTGGTGAAAGCCACTTCTTTCTTAGGTATATTAGTTAAAGTAATAAAAAGGAGAAGCAAAGACAGAGAAAACAAAATAGACCTCATTATATCAGCCTTTTTTGTACCAACAAGTTAATGTAACTTTTCCAACAAACTTGTCGGTTGAGTTATCCGCATATAATATGCTAGTGGTAGAAATTCTCATTTCTCCTGGTTTTAGTGTATCTGAAGTATTTAAATTATATGAAAATGAATCAGACTCATTTTGTATAATTAATGATCCGTTTATATATTCTGGCAAAGATAAAATAAAGTCTTTAGCAAGTATATTTTTTTGAATTGTATCATTCGTTAAAGCTATTCTATCTATAAGTGAGCTTGCAATTCCAGAATATAAGTGAGTTTTGCAAATTCTTGAAAGTGTTTGATAAGAATAATCACTTATCAAATAATCATTTTGCACGTGCATAAACACATAGTAAATAATTATGAGTAAAATTGACATGCTCAAAATAACATCAGAAATAATTAGTTGGCCTTTCATTATTCTCTATATTATTTCGAATTTACTGCTTTAAAGACTTACATAAATATCAATAAGTTTCAAGCGACTGCTGATATATCAATTATAATTCCTTGCCTTGGTAATACCTTAAACGTTGTTTTAGCAATGTATTGGTTTACTGCGCCATTGTATTTTTTTATTGTCATAATGTGCTTAATTTCTTCTCCAGTGGATTTGTTAGAAAAGTAAATATTTATATCTGCTGCAGATCTCATTTGACTTACAGTTTCTTCATCCAATTCTTTTGGGATAATAGACATGATAACTATTTTATCAATTCCTGTTATTCTTTTGAAGAAATTGAGCATATCTGATACATTTTCGGGTCCTTCATTATTTTTTATTAAGGTTGAAAGGCCATCAAATATTACGATTTCTTTTTTATACAATATTTCTGAAGTCATAATTTTTCTTATGAATTTATCTTTTTGTTGAGTTCCTCTAAGCAAAGGTACGATTGAGAAAAATACGAATCTTTTGGCAGTAATATGAGTTAAAATAGGGAAGTCTAATGAGTACATTTGTCTAATAAAATCTTTTGTAGTGAGTTGTGTTGAAATATATGTTACAGAATGTCCATTACTTAAGAAACCGAAAGTTAATCTTTGTAAGAAAACACTTTTTCCCGTGCTATGATCTCCTTCAATAAGTACTAGTGATCCTGATGGCAAACCCATTCCTAATCTTCTGTGTAATTCATCTCTTTCTAATTGCATCTTTTTTAACATATATTTTCACTATTTATCTGCTAAAATTTTGTTTTCTTGTTTAACATTTGGTATATTATTTGTTGGAGAAAAAACAAATCCTGCATTATTTTTGATTTCGAAGTCAAGCCTAATGTTTTTAATTTCAGCCCCTCTTGCTTTTTGGATTATTAGATATCTTTTAATGTAGTTATTTGCTGAATCATAATAATAGTCAAGTATAAGATTGATATCACTTAAATATTCTAAATTAAATTTTCCTAAATCTTTTTTTCTTATATCATATGTAGTAATTAGCATAGGGCAATAATTTGAAATATCATTAAGGATCTTTAAAGAATAAGTCATTTTTTCATATGTGTTATCAAATGCTTCACTAATATAATTAAATGAGTCAATTACAATTTTGCTTGCTTTATATGCCTGAGATAATTCGAAAATTTTTATGCTTTCGTTTTTTGCCATCATTTTTATGTCAACAGGTCTGAGAAGTTCTATGTAGAATTGATTATCGTACATTAGTTTTTCAAGGTCAATTCCAAATT
>JAVZJF010000019.1:0-10262 GCA_038870935.1 Candidatus Anstonellales archaeon
TGGTACAATTATTATGATATATGTATTATTGATACCAATATGGATAGCAAATAAACTAAAAAGAGAAATGGAAAAGAATTTATTTTTTGCAACAAGACATATAATGATTCATACAAGTGCAGGAGTGCCTTTGTATGATGTTATTGTTTCAATAAGCCACGAATATGAAGATGAAACATTCAACTATGGCGAATTCAGTACAGAGTTTGCAGAGATAGTAAAAAAAGTAAGAGGAGGTATGGACTTAACAGAAGCATTAGAAGAAAGTGCTAGAAAAAGCGATTCGCCATATTATCGTAGACTGGCATGGCAATTAGCAAATGCCAATAAATCAGGTACCAATATAGGAAAATTGTTAAGACATCAAGTAGAATATATTTCTAAAGAGCAAGAGACTCAATTAAAGAATTATGGTGCACAGTTAAATCCTTTGGCAATGTTCTATATGATGGTGTGTATTGTTGCACCTACTATGCTAACAGTTTTAGTTGCTGTAATATCAACATTAATAAGTATCCCTTTAGGGCAAAATTTTTTCATTTTGATGTTTATTCTGATAACAATAGCTCAGTTTTTTTTCTTTGGACTGTTTAAGAGTAAGAGACCAGGCGTTTCATTATGAAATCTATTTATAGAGGATTTAAGATTAATACACCGCAATACATCAAAGATTTTGTTAAAAGATTATTAATTAAAGCAGGCCTAGACGTAGATGAAGAGGTTTACATTTCTCAAGTAGTTATAAAAGGCTTGCTTGTTTTTTTCGTAAGTACTTTTTTGTCATTCATAGTTCTTAGGTATTTTAACTATGAATTATTACCTTATGAATATCCGATAGTAGGCTCAATATTCTTTATAGCATATGTTGTATTTACAATAAATAATTTATTAATTATTGGAAATAAAAAAAGTTCTGATATTGATGAATATATCCCTGATTTTCTTAGCCTTATGGCAACCCATGTAAGAAGTGGAGTAACTTATGATAGAGCATTATTACTTTCATCACGAAAAGAATTTGGTCAATTGGCAAAAGAAATTGATTTAGCAGCTAAACAAATAATAGCAGGTAAACCATTTCAAGAAGCTTTATTAGATATGGCAAAGAGAATTAAATCTGAAAAGTTTTCAAAGAGTATAAGATTAGTAGTTGAAGGAGTAAACTCTGGAGGAAACTTGGCCGATCTTTTAGAAGCCACTGCATATGATATGCGAAGATTTGATTCTATAAGAAAGGATATAAATAGTCAACTACTATCATATGCTATTTTCATTTTTGCAGCAGCTGCAATTGGTGCTCCAGCATTGTATGCAGTATCAACATATTTAGTATCAATTATAATAAAGATAAGTTCTGAGGTAAATGTATCAGATAGTTTAAGCACTTACATGCCTTTGATAAGTTCAATAAAACAAGAAATATCAAAAGAAGTTTTAGAAAATTTTTCATTGGCATCAATATTTGTAACATGCTTTTTTGCATTACTTTCTGCTGGAACTGTTTTTTCTAATGATGAAACAAAGGTTATTGTTTATCTACCATTTATGCTCATTATTGCATATATTACATTCTTCGCAGTTATGCACATATTAGGAATCATATTCAAAGGCTTGTCTTTATCTCCATAAAAATTTAAAAAGCATAACTCTTTACAATAATTCTTATAAAACAATTAGATTAGATAATCCAACATGAAAGAATTAATAGTATTAGCAAAAGATAGAATAGGATTACTTGCTGATATAACATATATATTGGGAAGTGCCAGAATAAACATAGATGCAATTAATGCTACTGCTGTAGATAACAATGCAATTATTTTCTTGAGTGTAAAAAATGATAAAAAGGCAAAAGAATTACTTGAAAAAAATGGTTTCAAAGTTCTTTCTCAAAATAATCTGATAATCAGACTAAAAAATGTTCCAGGAGAGATGTCAAAAGTAGCTAGAATGCTATCTGACAATAAAGTTAATATTTTAAGTGTCATACTCATAGGCACAGAAAAGGATTATCAAACTTATGCAATTGCTGTAGAAAGGGTAAGAAAAGCGAAGCAATTGTTAAAAGATTACTTACATGAAGATAACAGAAGATAGATTATTTTTTAGTGTTAAATATCATTTTCTGATTTCATGAAAAGTAGAAATTTTTAAAGCTTTACTTGTTAGAATATCTAATACTTAGATAACTTTCGAAGAACCATTTATCTATCCCACCATAGCTCAACGGTAGAGCGGCCGGCTGTAGCTTGTTTTGGGATTTTAAATCCCAAGTAGAAACCGGCAGGTTGTGTGTTCAAATCACACTGGTGGGACTTTCTTATTTAATATAGTATTGCCCAATCCTTAAGAATCTCTAAGTTTATGTAGATCATTCCAAATAGATAAATGCTTATTTTTCAACTTATAAAAAACTAATTTTTTACCTGGAATTTCTTCTTTCTCAACAAGTCCTTCCTTCATTAACAATACTAAATGTTCAAAAACAGTTGCTTTTGATTTACCTGTAATTTTGCTTAGGTCAGTAATAGTCCTGGGAGCTTTTCTCAATGCTTCAATTGTTTTAATTCTGGTATCTGAGTTCAAGAGCCTTATTAGATTTGATTTATAGAAGTATTCGTTTTCATCTTGTGAAACAAACTTAAATGCAAAAAATATTAGAATCATTAGGAAAAGTGAAATAAGATTTTTTATTATATAACTCAACTTTAAGTCAACCAGTTCGTCTTTAATTAATAAGATATCATACTTCTGCTTTGATAAACGCATATAAGAATCTTCTACGGTATTAACTTCAGCACCATTTTCAGTGAACGTTAAAGCTTTCTGTTCTGTAAAGATTTTACGATCTTGAGAAATTCCAGTAATTGAAAAATTATTTTCATGTATAACAGAAAGGTTAGATTCATTTTCAATCATTGCTTTTGTAACTTGTTTATGCTTTTCTTTAAGTTCATTTATTTTTAAAGAATCAATAATTATTGAGATATTAATAACTATAGTAAAGAATAACAAAAAAATAATCAAAGAATTCAAAAGTTTTTTTCTTACATTAGAATTATTTATTGCCATAATACGTTAATCATTTAAGTGAATTAAAAAACGTTTGCTTTTTGTTAGGTTTTGATTAGGAAAATTTATGTTTATTATATAACAAAGTACTTAAAGAAATTTAGTATTGCATGAAGGGCATCTTGTCATATAGTAATTAGCCCTATAGCCACATACTGGACAAACATAAGTAGTTCTCAGATCTAGTTGATAATCAATATCTGCTTTACATTTTTCGCATTTTTTTGCATCAATAGGATTTTTATGCCCACACTCCATGCATTCAATTACAAATAATTTACCTAATTTGGTATAACATTTTGGACATCTTTCCATTGCCAAATCAATTTCTTCATTGCATTTTGGGCATCTTAATTTATAATCGGCTCTTCCACCAACTCTTTCTTTTAGTTTTTTTTGGATTATGTCATTAATTCCTGAAAACAATAAGTCTAAAATCTTCATTTGGCTAACCTTTTTATCTTAAAATTAATATTAATAAAGATTACTTTTGACTTGCTAATAAAAATGTATTGATTTTAATATATAATTGATTCCATTATACACATTCATAAATAAAATCAATATGACATATAACAGGAAGTGATAATAATGAATAAAAAAGTTGTAATGGTTATTGCTTTTGAAGGTTTTAGAGATGAAGAATACTTAGTACCTAAGCAAATCCTTGAGCAAAATAATGTTCAAGTAATCACTGTAAGCACAAAGATTGGTAATGCAAGAGGAAAATTTGGCCAAATTGCTTTTGTCGATAAAACTTTAGAAGAGATAAATCCAAAAGACTATGATGCAATTATTTTTGTTGGAGGCCCTGGAACACCTACGATTAGAAGCCATCCATTGTCAGAAAAGTTAGCTATTAAATTCTATGACCTTAACAAAATAGTTGCTGCAATTTGCTGGGCACCTACTATATTGGCACAAGCAGGTTTGTTAAGAGGAAGAAAAGCCACTTGTTGGATTGGTTATGACCCTGAATTTAAGATGAGCACAAACATTTACTTAGAATCTAAAGGCGCAGAATTCGTTGATCAACCAGTTGTCGTTGACGAAAAAATTGTTACAGCTAATGGCCCTCAAAGTGCACACGAATTTGGTAATGCCATATTAAAATTGATAAATGCTAAAAACTAAGAAATAATTCTTTTGAAATGCTGGTGATAAAATGGTAACTTCTAATCAGATAATATTAAAAGTAGCTGAAGCTCTACAGAATGATGTAGGAAGAGGTTTAGTAAGAATAGATTCAAGAGCAAGAAAAGAGTTGAATGCGCAAATAGGAGATATAGTAGAATTGAAAGGTAAAAAAACAACAGTAGCAATTGTTTGGCAGGCGCATCCACAAGACGAAGGAATGGGTATAATAAGAATGGATGGGTATATTAGACAAAACGCAGGAGTTTCTATAGGAGATAAGATTACTGTCAAAAAAGCGATTGACATAAAAGAAGCAAAAAAAGTTATATTTGCACCTGCATCAGGCACAGTAAAATATTCTAATGACTTTGTAGAAATGATGAAAAAGAAGCTTATAGGAAAACCTTTTGTAAGAGGCGATTATGTTTATGTAGGAACTTTTGCAAACGCATATAAACTATTAGTAGTGAATGTTAATCCTCCTGGAACTGTTATTTTCACTGAAAACACTGAAGTTGTGCTAAAAGAAGAAACTGTAAAAGAACCTGGTGCATTACCTTCAATTACCTATGAAGATATAGGAGGTTTAAAAGAAGCCATTCAAAAGATAAGAGAAATGGTAGAACTACCTATGAGACACCCTGAACTCTTTGAGAGGTTAGGAATTGAACCACCAAAAGGAGTTCTTATTTATGGCCCTCCTGGAACAGGTAAAACTTTATTAGCAAAAGCTGTTGCATCTGAAAGCGAAGCCCATTTTATTCATATTGGCGGTCCAGAACTTGTTTCCAAATTTGTTGGAGAAAGTGAAGAGAAATTAAGAGCGATTTTTAAAGAGGCTGAAGAAAAAGCACCTTCAATTATTTTCATGGATGAAATTGATGCAATAGCCCCAAAAAGAGAAGAAGTTACAGGAGAGGTTGAAAAAAGAGTTGTTTCTCAATTATTGACTCTGATGGATGGACTAAAAAGTAGAGGCCAAGTTGTTGTGATAGGTGCGACTAATAGGCCAAATAGTATAGACCCTGCCTTGAGAAGACCTGGAAGATTTGATAGGGAAATCGAAATAGGAATTCCTGATAGAGATTCAAGAAAAGAAATATTACAAATCCATACAAGAAACATGCCATTAGATGAAGATGTCGACTTAGATGAATTAGCAAATATAACACATGGTTATACTGGAGCAGACTTGAATTCATTAGTAAAAGAAGCAGCAATGATGACTTTGAGAAGAATTTTACCAGACTTAGATTTAGAAAAAGAAATCCCTCCAGAAATAATTAATTCATTAAAAGTGACAAAAGAGGACTTCATGAATGCAATGAAAGGAATTCAAGCATCTGCTTTAAGAGAAGTTTTCTTAGAAAGACCCAACGTAAAATGGTCTGATATTGGAGGACTAGAAAATGTAAAAAGAGAGTTATACGAAGCGGTTGAATTACCTTTAAAAAAACCTGAAGTGTTCTCAAAAGTAGGAGTGAGACCTCTGAAAGGGATTTTATTAGTCGGATTACCAGGTAATGGTAAAACATTATTAGCTAAAGCAATAGCAGGAGAAAGTGAAGCTAATTTTATTTCAATAAATGGTCCTGAAGTATTTAGCAAATGGGTTGGAGAAAGTGAAAAAATGATAAGAGAGCTTTTCAGAAAAGCAAGAAACGCAGCTCCTTGTATTGTTTTCATAGATGAAATAGACGCTATTGCATCAACTCGAAGTTCTGAAGAAACTAACAAAGTTGCAGAAAGAGTTGTTGATACATTACTTACAGAAATTGACGGAATTAGAAATATGAAAGGCGTTGTTGTCATTGCAGCAACTAATAGACCAGATATTGTAGACCCTGCATTACTGAGACCTGGAAGGTTTGATAAAATAATAGAAATACCTGCGCCAGATGAAAAAGCAAGATTAGAAATCTTAAAGATACATACAAGAAACGTGCCTCTAAGCAATGATGCTAATTTAGAAGAGATAGCAAAAAAAGCTAAAGGCTTTTCTGGAGCTGATTTAGAAAATTTGGTCAGAGAAGCAGGTATGATTGCGTTAAGAAAGAGATTGTTGAAGAGTGAAGAAGAAAGTATTGATAAGCTGACTTTAGAAGAATATAGAAAGAGAATTTCAGAACTGGATACTACAAATATCAAAGTCGAAATGAGTGATTTCTTAGAAGCCCTAACAAAAATACGGCCAAGCATCGATGCAGAAGCAGTAGAAAGAATGAAAAAGTTTTCAAAAGGCTATGACTTGGAGATGTTTAGATAAATGGACATATTTCAGTCATTTGACATTGAAGAAATACAAGACATATTAACAAGTTATTTGGCAATAACTATAGCTTTAATATTGTTTAATGTTAACGGTGTCTTTGGAATACTTAACATAAGTCTTGACAAATTATTAATTTTAGGATTAATAACAACTTTTTCTGTAGGCATAGGTTTTGTATTTCATGAACTAATGCATAAGTTTGTAGCCATTAGTTTTGGTCATTATGCAAGATTTCAGGCCTTTACCTTAGGAATATTCCTAATGTTGGCAATGGCTTTATTACCTATTGGCTTTTTGTTTCTAGCACCAGGAGCAGTAGTAATATATTCTCATAGGATAAACAAATATGAAAATGGGATTATAGCTTTAGCAGGCCCTCTATCAAACATTTTTTTGGTCTTACTTTTCATTCTATTAAGCAATTTAAATACTATATATACTTTTGCTAAATCATTTGAAATTCAAGAAGAATTACTTGATGCTTTTTTTAATTATGCAATATCCATAAATTTACTCTTAGCATTTTTCAACATGATTCCTTTTGCAATACTTGATGGAGCTAAGGTGTTTGCATGGAACAAAATAGTATGGTTAACAACAATGCTGGCTATAATAATTCTCTATATAGTTTTGATGATCTAATTTATATAGGGGCAGAAAGCAGAATTTATTTATGTAATTTTTTGGGTAAAAAAGCAATTGCTAAATTTAGAAGGAAAAAACCTTATTTTGAAGAAGAATTATGGAATAAGCTTTCTTATACCAGAACTAAAAGAGAGCTAAAACTGCTTTCTTTGATAAGAAAACTTGGCTTGAATTCTCCTAAAATTTATTTTTTTGATGCTAATACAAATACATTGATTATGGAGTATATAGAAGGAATTTCTTTATATGAATCTGATAATATAATACATTATGAAAAAGCTGCAGAGATACTGAATACTTTGCACCAAAATAAAATTTGGCATGGAGATTTTCAGCCTAAAAACATTTTGATTTCAGGAGATAAATTGTTTGTAATTGATTTCGGACTTTCAAAATTAGATGCAAGAAATGAAGAAATGGCATATGATTTATTAACTTTTGTAAAATCTAATGTAAAAGAAGAATTAATCCTTCCTTTTCTTCAAAAATACAATAAATTAAATAACAACGTATATAGAGCTTATGAAAAAATTAGTTCTTTGGGTAGGTATAAATAAATTCCATTAAAATAGGCCATTTTCTATTCTTTCAACTCCGTTGTTTGAATTTAGTATCTTAACTTCAAAAAAATTAAACTTGTTTTGAGTTAATAATTTGCTTATTTTTGGCAAATATCTTCTATCAGTTAAACAAATTACTACAGAGCCATTTCCACCAGCACCAGAAATTTTTGCACCTAAAGCACCATTGCTTAAAAGGAGCTTTCTTAAAGATTCTATTGTTCTTGTTGACACAGGCAACAATAATTCATTTACTTCGTTCATTAATTTAGCAATATTATAAAAATCTTTCTTATTTAAGGAGTTTAAAAATTCCTCAAATAGAGTTTCATACTCATCACATATAGATTGCAATGCATTGCCATAGGAATCAGCAAATTTTTTTATCATTTTTGAGGTGCTATCACTCTTTTGATTATGTAATTGAGTAGAGATAGCCAATAATGAAAAATCTTCAGGAATATTAATCTCTATCTCTAAGAAAGATTTCTCATTGTTTGAAAGTTTTTGATATATTATTGGTTTCTTACTCAATATAGTTTGTAAATCTATTCCAGAAGCTTTTTGACCATGTGCTAAATTTTCGCATTCAAATGCCAATGAAAGGAAAATTTTTTCATCGTATAAGGAATATTCTTGAAGTGTTGCATAAGTAAATAATGCAGCTAAACTAGCACTATTCCCCATGCCTTTAAAACCATTCAAATTTATAGAATATCTCTTTCTTACATCAGTTCTTTTTGTTCTTCTGATATACTCAACTACTGGCATGAAATAATAAGCATTTTTTTCTAATGAAATTGATTTTTTGTTCAAATATATCTCTATACCATCAATTAAAGATTCAGAAATAGTTAAGAAATTATAAGGCTCTACAGGCATTGCAATAGCTTTTTTATTATAAACTGCAAAATGTTCACCAATGAGTATTAGCTTAGTTGGACATCTATAGAGTTTTTTTGGAAACTCGTTATCCATAATAACATATATTTTAAAAACCTTAAAATTGATTGTCATATATGGAATTTAAAAGTCTTTTAGCAGGAATTTTCTTGGCTTATGGTGTAGGAAATCTATTAGCACTTTTTGATATCCCGTTTACAATAAAACTAGGGCTAATTGCTTTTGGAATTGATTTTGGAACACTCATAATCTCAATTACAAGCTTGTTAATTGCCTTCTATCTAATTAAAGGCAAATAAAAAAGTTTAAAGTTTGTGAATTATATGCGTATATGTTTTATACTCCAACAAGCATCGTAATTCCAATACTCGTTACTATAGCAGTAATCGCACCTATCCACATCATATAAACAAAATCGCTTAGACCTGAAACATAATGGCCTCCATCAACTATTTTCAAAGATATACTAAAAACAAAAGCATTCATTAACATCATTACTAATAGAGCAGCATTTGAAAATTTCATAGATTCAACGGCTGGAATACAAATAATTGACGCCAAAGAAGATTGAGTACCCATATCAAAACTAAATGCTGAAAACATGTTGCCTAATTTCAATACAACTTCTGCGGAAGCATAAGCTGTGAACACTATTCCTGCATGCAATCCATAAAGAATGCCTCTAAATGTTCCTGATGTATTGTATCTTAGTTTCCTAACTTCCATCATTCGTAAAAAATTTTCATTTATTAATTCAGATGTTTCTTTAGGTTTTCCTCCTAGAGTAAGTGTTTCTGTAAAAACTTCCATGAAATTTGCTATTAGTCTCGAGCCTGTTTCAACATAGAACATTTGCCAAGGCCTTTCATTGTCTGCTCTTAATTTCATCCTTTCAAAAACGTTTCTTACAGGCTCAGTTAAGGGACCGAAATCATGAAATGTCATTGTTTTCAAAGAACTCTTTATTGCACCACCTCTTGCATGTATGGTATGGCCAAAAGCAATAATAAATTCTGAAAAAAACAAATCACCCCTCTTAATTTGCTTTTCAATTTTATTTATGTAATTTGCAGGATATAAAAATGGAGTTACTGATATTGCTGCTATTATTGGTAACGGAGCCATTTTGAAAAAAAAGAAAATTATAATAGGTAAGAAAATTGAAGCAACTGTTGCATATGCAAAATACGGAAATAACAAATTCTTGTTTTCCATTTCTAACCTTTTTTCATAAATTAGTTCATCTTTGGGAATTATTGCCTTTAAATAATATGCTAACAATAGTTCAACAACTACGAAGAAAAAAACTGCTCCAGCAATCAATATTTCAGGCTCCATGCATGTTAAATATGGAATTAAGATAGCAAAAGCCATTAGAAAAACGAGTCCGATAACAATTGAAATGAACATTTCTTTAACTACATCTACCTGATATAAAGCATTTTTATAATTAACAACATAATCAGCCATCACATTTTTTTGCTCTACTCTCAAGAAATCTTCGGTAGGGGTACCTGCTTCTAAAGCAGAAGCAAATCTTTCTAAAAAGTCTGCAAATATTTCTGATGGTGAGTATCTTGCTTCTATCTTAAAAGAATTTCCCAAAGGAATGTGCCAAACTGCAAACCTCATGTAAATTGATTTACACTTATCTGCAATAGTCTTGTATTCTT
>JAVZJF010000020.1:0-10182 GCA_038870935.1 Candidatus Anstonellales archaeon
ATAGGGCAAAACTTTTTAATTTTGATATTATTTTAATATTTGCGTCGTTTAGTTCAATGATTTTTGGTGCCCTAATAAAAGTTTCTACAAGTTCATATTCATTATTATCCAGAATTATTTTTGATTTCTCAGAAAAAGAATGGATTTGAGAACCATATGCATTTCTTGATACAGTTATATCTAACAAATCCAAACTCTTTTGCCATTCTTTTTTTCCTTCAATATTTTTTGCCATTAAAATTAACCCTGCACACGTCCCTAAAATATGTGATTTACTTCTAATAACATCATAAAGTGCATAATATTCAATTAGTTTGCTTAGAGTTGTACTTTCTCCTCCAGGAATAATTAATCCTTTACATTTCTCTATTTCACTTTTAGTCTTAACCCTTGCATAAGTGAAATCTAATTTGTTTTCATTTTTTATTTTTTCTAAAATATTCAAGTGTTCTTCAATATCTCCCTGTAAGCCTAACACACCAATTGTTATCTCGTCTTTTGAAATTTCCAAAGAAGCCATAATAAATTAAAAACTATGTAGATTATTAATTCATATCTAAAATGAAAGAAATAAATTGAATTGGCCATGATGGTGTAAGGGTAGCACAAGGGCCTGTGGAGCCCTCAGTCCGAGTTCGAATCTCGGTCATGGCCCTAAATAAAATAATTATTTCAAGCAGATTGTTTGTTATTTCAGCTCAACTTCAGCTAAATCTTCATAAATAGGGCCATTTGGGGTTAATGTACTTTTCTTCAATTTTAAAGAATTTACAATTCCACATCCAAAATATTCTGATTGTAACTCTAAGAGCTTTTCATAAACTTCGTCGTCCAATCTTTGAGATGCCCGAGCAATTGTTATGTGAGGAACGAATTTTTGTTTAGGTTGAAATTGAAATTTTTTCTTAACTTCTCTATAGAAAGCTTCTATCATAATACTCTCAAAACCCACCCAAATCACTTGAATCTCATCACGATTTGGAAAAAAGCCTATACCGTTTAATTCATATTCAAATTTTGGGAAGTCTATTGTTTTCAAAGTCTCTTTGAGACTATTAATTTGTTTCTCTGACAACTCGCCATAGAAATGGATTGTTAAATGTAAGATATCTTTATTAACAAGCTTGCAATAACCATCTTTAGATAGGATATCATAAATTTTATCGAGGCTCTGGCTATACGGCACATCTATTGCTAAAAAAACTCTCATACAAGACACTAAAATGTTATATTTTCTCTTTCATAAAAGAGTATTAAATATAATTTCTTCAAACTTCTTTTTAAATTCTTCAATAGATCCGTTATTGGATATTATAAAATCTGCGATTTCTTCTAATTTTTTTATTCCGTATTCCAATTCACTCTCAGTCATTAAATTTGCTTCTTCAATACTTTTTGGGTCATTAGGTTTATTTCTTTTTAGCCATCTATCTATTCTAACATTTTCATCAACGCGTATATAAATTAATTTTACATTTTCTTTTCCATATTCCTTAATGAAATAATCTAGTTCTTCCGTATTTCTACATCCGATAATAACACCTGTTGATATATGGTTATTCTTAATAAAGTTATCTGTTATTTTTGCTACAAAGTTTTTACCTTTTTCCTTTCTTATTATGTGGCCAGCTTTTCGCAAATCAACGTTTTGTAGGTTTCTTATTACGCTTTCCTGAGAATTATTAATGAAATCTTTTAATATTTCTGACATTTCAATTGCTTGGATATTTAATTTTTCGCAAACGTTTTTTGCCAATGACTTTCCAGAAGCAGGAAGACCAGAAACAATTATAAATCTTTTTACTAATGGATTATGGTTATATAATCTATTAAATTTTTTTGATTCTGATGGAATAGTTATAGACATAGATATCAATGTACTTCAGAATTAATGTAATGATTATCTAATATAAACAATTAATAATATAGTTTTTAGTTAGGTGTTATTTATGGTAACAGCACTTGATGTTAAGCCAATGGCTTTAATAAACAAATTGAAAGAAAAGCTAAAACAAGAAATAGAAATGCCTGAATATGTTAAATATGTAAAATCAGGTGCTCATGCAGAAAGAGTGCCTGACCAAAAGGATTTTTGGTATATTAGATGTGCTTCTATTTTATATCAAATATACAGAAGACATAATGTTGGTGTTAATAGGTTAAGAAGGCATTATGGTGGAAGAAAAATAAGAGGAGTTAAACCAGAAAAGCATTATCCTGCAAGTGGTTCTATTATAAGAAGAGCAATGATTGCTTTAGAAAAAGCAGGATATATTAAGAAGACAGAAAAAGGTAGGGAATTAACACCAAAAGGTCAAAAGTTATTGGATACTTATGCTAAACAAATCATTAATGAGAGTTCTAATAACAGATAAATATTTTGCTGATCTATTATGGACGAAGATGATGAACAAATTCAAGATTTAAGAGAACAGAAAAAGAAAAAACTACAAGAAGCTATAGAGGCGTATAAAGAGCAACAAAAATTAGAGCAAATAAAGAAAGCTTTCTTAATCAAAGTTTTGGATTCAAGTGCTTTTGAAAGAATGATGAATGTAAAAATTTCTAATAAAGAATTGTATGATAAGGCAGTTGAAGTTTTAATGTATCTCTATCAACAAAGAAAAATTAATGAAAATCGAAAATTAACTGAACCTGAATTGAGGTCAATTTTATCAAAGATGATAAATACTTATGAACCAAAAATTGAATTCAGAAGAAAAGATGATTAAAATGATTTAAATTTAAAGGTGAAATCATGAGCAAAGTTAAATCAAATTTTAAAAAATTGATTTTGGGGAAAATGAGAAATAGAAATAGAAGAATTCCTGTCTTTGTTATTGCAAGGACCCATAGAAAAATAGTCTATAATATATTTAGAAGAAATTGGCGCACCAATAAATTGAAAATTAAAGTAAAGTAATTAATCAGGCAATAAATATCTCTGAGTGGGATGATATTATGGTAGATGAAAAAAAAGAAAAACAAACCTCTGAAGAAAAGGTTTTCAGAATTAATCTAAGAAGAGCTTTTGAAAAGCCTATGAGAGAAAGGGGCAAATATGCAGTTATGATATTAAAAAATCAATTATCAAAATATTTGAAATCTCAGAACATTAAACTAGACACTTCTGTTAACAAATTCATTTTTAAAAGAGGTATCGAAAAAACACCAAGGAAGATCGAAATAGTTGTAAAAAAAGAAAAAGATATATATAGAGTTTATCTGTTTTCCGAATATAACAAAGCATCTAAAAAAGAAGAAGTTAAAGTAGAGACTTCAGACAAAGAGAAAAAGCAAGAAGAAAAAATTAATGAAGAGAAAAAGCAGTAAACGTTAAAGGTAAATTATATTCGGTATGGGAAATGATATTTAGACATAAATCAATAGAGCATATTGGCTTATATGCAAAGGCTTCAGATGAATTTGTTATTGCAGGTAATCTAAATTCCACTCATTTCTATTCTATGTTAAATAAATTATCTGATAAGATTGTAAAAATCGATATTTTTGGCTCTCCAGCTATTACTTTTTTCATAGCATGTAATAAAAATGGAATTGTTTTACCATTTTTTACTGAGAAATATGTATTAAGCACACTTAAACAGGAATTGGGCTTAAATATCATGATATATGAAGGCAAGAACACTGCTTTAGGAAACGTTTTATCTGTTAATGATAAAATGTGTATCTGCTCTAAATATATGGAGAAAAAAGACTTAAAAAGAATTGAAGATACATTGGGTGTTGAAACCATTCAAGTTGATTTAGGAAATTACGTTACTCCTGGAAGTTTAATTTTATTGACAAATAAAGGATTTTGCTTATCTCCCTTAATAAAGGACAAATACGATGAAATTAAAAGTCTTCTAAATATAAGTGGTGAAGTTGTTACTTGTAATACTGGTTCTCCGTTTTTACATATAGGTATTATAGCTAATTCGAAAGCAGCTTTGGTCGGATTTAAAACAACGGGTTTTGAAATGGGACGAATTCAAATGGCTTTGGATTTGGTTGAACAAAAATGAAAATGATATTGATATATACTACATTTTCATCTGAAGAAAAAGCCAAAACTGTTTGTAAAAAGTTAATTGAAGAAAGATTAATTGCATGTGCTAATATTTACCAAAATTGTTTATCACAGTATATTTGGAATAATAAAATAGTTGAGGAAAAAGAAATTCCTGTTATCATGAAAACAAATCACAAAAATTTAAAGAATGTAAAAAGTAGATTGCTTGAGTTACATGATTATCAAATTTCTGCTATTGTTCTTATTAATGCTGAGAGTCTAAATCCTGCTTATTCCAAGTGGTTAAGAATATGTTTGACGAAAAAGAAATAGCAATTTTACAGCTTCATCTTGATACTCACAATTTAAAGGAGTTACTACCTAGCTTAGATGATTTTCAAGCCGTTTTGTTACATGAAAAACAATTTTCTTATTTGACAAAGGAAGAAGTTGAAGTACTTTTTGCTTACTATATGGACTTAAAAAATCTCGGTATATTCAAGTCTTTTTTAGTTTTTTTATCATGTGCTTTAAATAACAAAAGAAACTTTGATAGTATAATCAAAGAAACTAAAGCATTAATTGATGGAACTAAAAGCAGTAATTACCGATTTTATATAATAATTTATCAATATCAACTTTCAAGATTAATTGATTTTTTGAATGCAAAAGAACTCACTTATAATATTATAAGTATAAATTCAGAATTTGAGAAAAGCAGATTTGAAAAATTTGCAATATTTTTTTTAGAGTTTTTATAATAAATTAATCGGAAAAGTTTTCTATTCCTAATTGTTTGTAGAGAACTTTTTTTGAAACAGGTATTTCAATTCCCAAGACTTTGTGAGTGAATAAGAATATGTCAACCAATCTTTTAGGTTCTAAGCCAGACATAGTCAACATGGTTTTTAGATTATCTACTTTGCCTATTAGCTCATAAATAAAAACGCCTTCTACTCCATACAATTTATATATAATTAGGCCTTCTTCACCATATCTTACTTTTATTTCTTTTCTGGTAAGTTGCCTAAAAAGAACTAATTTATTTTTTCCTAATTCTGCTAACATTTGATTGATTTGTGGTAAGGTCAAATTCAATTCAATTGCTAAGTTGATTATATCTTTATATCCATCAATCATATTATACAAATCGCTAATCTTTTTACCATACGTTAAAGCAAGTTTTGCAATAGTTGGATAAATCTTTAAAGAATCAGAAGTTGCTTTAAAAGGCAAATCAATTGGAATTATGTCAGCATTATCAGAATCTAATAATTCATCTTCATGAGTGTCTAATTCTTCTAAAGGTTGTGCGGTATTTTTAACTTCTTCCTTTAGTTCGTGCAATTTGTTATTTTCTAACTTAGTATCTGTTTTTGTCTCTGATTTTTTATCATCTTGTTGGTCAAATGAAATTATTCCTTCTTTTTCCAAAAAACTTAATATCTCCATTAATTCCGCTTCAGTCACATTTGCTTCTTCCATAATCTCTTGCGCAGTTCTTACTCCATCAATAAGTGAATAAACGCGTAATCCTATCTCGCCATAATTGTCCTTAATTTTTTTTTCAGTTTCTGACAAATAATCGTCTTTTTCAAATTCTCTATTAACAAATGTACTGTCTTTATCATATTCAGGATTTGTTACTAGGAGCATTCCTTTCTTTTCCATGTATTCCAAAATCTCGAATATTTTGCTTTCTTCTATTCCTGAAGTTTCTATCACTTTACTAACACTTGTATTTTCATCAATTGCCCTATAAACTTTTAATCCATCTGCGCCAAATTTTTTAAGTAAATCATTTTCATTTTTAAATCTTTCAACTGCTGATCTTTCAATTTTATTCAATGTTGAATCAGGTTCAATCATTAGTTCATCCTACCTCATATTTCAAGCAAATTAAAATTTAAGATTGTTCTTATGAATATCTAAGCATTTTATATTTATTAAAGTTTGGCAAAACAACTTTATTATTTTAAAATTTAGTGTAGTAATTCTTACGATAATAATATTTGGGTGGTTGAAAAAACTTCAGAATTAATGATGATTAGGAATAGAAATATATTTTAATGTTAAACTTGATGTATCTATTGACTTAAATAAAAGAGGTCAACACTTAATGGTAGACAATCAAGATTATTCTTTGGGAATAACTACTAAAATAGATAAATTACTTGATGCTTTGTTAACTAAAAAGAAAATGGATGCAAAATCGTTAGCAAAGGAACTAAATGAAAAAGAAGAAACAATATTGGAATGGTCTAAAACTTTGGAAAAAGAGGGATTGATTGAGGTCGAATATGTATTAACAAAACCTTATCTGAAATTGGCAAAAGGCGCTGAGCAAAAAATTTTAAGCAAAAGAAAGAAAAGAATTGATTCTGTTGCACAAGATTTGTTATACAAGGCAGAAAATGCAGCAAATCAAGCTGTTATAGCGTCAGAGCAATTAAACCAATTAGAGCAAATAATCAGAAAACTTGATTTAATTTATAAAACAGATGAAAGTAAAGTTGCAGAAGTTGAAAAGAGATTAGATGAGATTAAGAAAAAATCGGATAAATATCAAAAGGATATTTTCGAAATTTTAACACAATTAAATGGAAGAGCGGAGGACGTATATCTAAAAATTGAACAAAACACACATGAAATTAACGAGCTTCTACAAAAAATACAAAAAGATTTTAATATTGATAGATTCAATCAAGTAAAAAATGAATTGAAAACTTTGCTAGAAGAAGCAAGTTATATCAAGGAAAATACTGACCAACTGTCTAAAGATTTACAAAAATATATTGAATTGAAAGATTTCATAATGAAGCACAAAGAAGAACTACAAAAAGTTAAAGAATTTTTTAATGAAGAGAAGTTTGCTTATTTGGAACAAACTTTGATTGATGCATCAAAGATTATAGAAAATTATTATTCAATTAGAAATGACTTAAAGAAATACAGCCAATTCTTAAACATTTCAATTTCTGATGTTGATAAGAAAATATTAGAATTGCAAAATATATCAAATGAGTTACTGGATGCTTATAAAAAGGCCTCTGCTTTACTTAATATTGATGAAAATAATCTTTCAGATTCTAACATACATGAGTTAAATGAAAAAGTTAACTTGCTCAAACAAGAAATTAATGGAATGAAGGATTTAGCTGATGAAATTTTGGAATGGTTATCATCAACTGATATAAAATTAACAATTCAAGAATATGAAAGAGCCGTGCATGAAAAAGAAAAGTATTCTGAAAAATTAAAAGATTATTTAAGTCACTTGAGCGAAATTAAACCTGAAATTACTAGATTAATGGATGAGATTAAGTTATACAAGGTTGAATTAATCAACGAAATTCGTGATGCTAGCACTGAAGTTAATGATTTAAAAGTAGATTTGGAAGAATTCAAAAAGAATTTGAATGAATGGAAGAAAAATGAGCAAGAGTATATATCAATCAAGCAGAAGATATCTGAATTAATAGCTCTCAAAGAAGAAATGTTAAAAACTGTTGACAAAATTCAAAAAGAGATTTCAATATTATCAATTCAATTCAATTCGTTGAAAGAATCGCATGAGTTAGAAGATGTTGAAGGCAATGAAACAGAATCGGAAATAAATCAAATAATATCTAATGATGAATCGTTAAAAGAAGAGGTTAGAGAAAACAAAGTAGAAAGTTCGTTGGAATCTAATGTCATTAAAGTCAATCAAATGTCAGAATCTTATTTGAAGAAAAAGCAAATTATTGAGGAGATGCTAAAGAAAATTTGGGAAAAAGAATATGGTTCTTCAGCTGTTGCAAGTGCAAATAATAGAAAAAAGTAGATGGTGAAAATGGTAGCTATTGACAATAGAAATCTTAAACTAATTGAATCATTAAGTGATTTTATAAAAGCTAATGCCATCAGTGAAGAGATTGTAGATGCTGCAAAAGAAATTGATAGGAAATATTTTGTACCTTTAAAATACTTAGATAAAGCGTATGAAGAATCTCAAATTCCTCTTATTGAAAATTATTTCATGCAACCTACTTCAGTTTACTTATTGATAATAAATATGGCTAAAATAAGACCTGGTTTAAATGTATTAGAAATAGGTTCTAATACTGGTTATTCAACTGCCATTATTGCAAACATCGTTGGAACCGAAGGAAAAGTAACTTCAATCGAAAGGTCTTTAGATTTACATAATTTTGCAAAGAAAAATGTAACTAATATTCAAAAGGTAATTAACAAGAAATTTAATGTTGAATTTGTGTATCAAGACGTTTCAATAGGCTATTGGAACAATGGACCTTATGATGTTATTGTTTCTTTTTACTCTTCTTCTGAAGTGCCAAGGGAATTTGTTCAACAATTGAAAGTTGATGGAAGAGCTGTCGTGCCTCTTGGTAATGCAAACTCAAATCAAATTGTTACAAGCTATGATAAGCTTACAAATACTATTTATACTAAGCCTATAACTGTTAGATTCCCTAAGTTGAAATGAAGATTTTTATGTTTGCTTGCTTAACAATGTCTTTACTTTACCTTTTATTAAGATTAGCATTTGTAAACTAACGATTTTTCGTATTTTATTCGTGGAATGTTATAAATTGCAAATGAGCTATTAAGGTATGGCCATAAGTCTAAAAATAGCTCTGAAGCTGATAATTATCATGAATGGTGGATAAACAAAAAAAGATGCCAATTTTTTATTTGTAAAATGGCTTATTGATAATGGAATTGATGTAAATGCAAAAGATAATTATGGTACTACTGCTTTGATGTACGCTTGTTTAAATACTAGTAAAGAAATTGTTAAGCTATTGATTCAAAGTAATGCTGATATTAATGCACTTGATAATGGAGGCAAGTCAGCTATATTTTATTTAATCTATTCAGATACTGATATTAGTAGCCTAAAAAAGTATATCGCAGAAATTCTGTTAAAAAATGGTGCAGATATTAAAATAGTAGATGCCTATGCTGATTTTCCAATTAAAAGGGAAGTGTATGATCCCATAAATAATTTAACTATAGTTATTGACACTTTACTTGAATTGGCTGCCTTCAGAGACGATGTAAAAGCTGTTGAGATTTTATTAAGACACGGTGCCAACCATATCTTTTTCGATCAACACATTGAAAATGTAAATAAATTCTTGGAGTTATATGCATCAGATGAAGTGAAAGAATTAATAGACAAATACCGATACAAATATGGCTGCTACAGATATTAACTACTCATATGTTAAGAATTTTTAATTCTAAAAATTCGATTTAATTGTCACCGATATGAAAAATCACTATATTGTAATTTTTATAATAAAAGAATATTTTCACATGTTTACTCTTTAAAAAAGTTGTAATCTGAATCTCACACTAAATTATTAAACAAATGAAGCATTTGTCATAAAAAGTTTTCATTATACTTTAATTTAACTTGTTTGGTCTGTTTTCTTATAAAAAAAATTTTTACTAATAATAGCTTTCTTATAGTAATTTAAGCGAATAGTAAATAGTTATCCATCACATTTGCTTATCATCTTATCTTTCCATAGAACTTTAATTTTTGTAATATTTCCTTATAAGTGCGTTAAAATAAATATCTGGATGTTATATTAGAAACCCTAATATTTCTGTTTTACCCTACCATAACCTTTAGTAGATGTCTTTAATTTGTTGTCATCGCCTTCATTTCTTATAGGATGGTTTAGTAGTAGTCTTACAATTTCAGTATGGTTTTTTTTAGTCATTTATAAGAGCATTGTTACAATCGATATTTAGGATGCTTTAATAGCTGTTCTACCATACTTGTTTGAACTATTCAGAAGAATGATTAAGAGATAGCAGTAGCATTGATAACTACTTTAAAAAGTTGAATTTTGTACATCTATCTTATTACCTTTCTAATTTCTGTATATCCTTTGAGAAACAACTCTTTAGCACATAATTATTTACATTATTCTTAATCTTTATGAACTTGTTTCAGAGAATAAATAAATTTCTACAAGAACTCTAAAATGCTGTTTTGTTTTTTTTCATCATCTTCAAAGATGCTTTTTATGTCTTCTTCAATTAATTCAATTCTTTGTTTGATATATGTAGGTAAATCTAATTCATTGGCAAGTTTTTTGCTTATGCTTAGATATTTTTCGATACTGCCTCTACTAACGGTTAGTATA
>JAVZJF010000021.1:0-10114 GCA_038870935.1 Candidatus Anstonellales archaeon
GCTTTGAAGGTCGCCGAGCTTATTGGTTATCCTGTGCTCGTACGCCCGAGTTACGTGCTCGGCGGGCGGGCGATGGAGATTGTCTACAGCGCCTCAGAGCTGGTCCGCTACATGAGCCTTGCGATGGAGCTTGATACGGGTCATCCCGTGCTCATTGATAAGTACCTGCAGGGTAAAGAGGTGGAGGTTGATGCTATCGCTGATGGTGAGGCGGTGCTCATCCCCGGCATTATGGAACACATTGAGCGTGCTGGCGTCCACAGTGGCGATTCCATGGCGGTCTACCCTGGCGTGAACCTCACCCAGTCCGAGGTTGACACGATTGTGGACTACACAACACGCATCGGTCTTGCGCTTAAAGTCAGGGGGCTTATGAATGTCCAGTTTGTCATCGTGCGCGGTGGCGATAGGCTAGTCTCTTCTGTTTACGTCATTGAGGTGAACCCCCGTGCCAGCCGTACCGTCCCCTTCATCTCTAAGGTCACGGGCGTCCCCATGGTGAAGGTGGCAACCAAGGTAATGCTGGGGATAAGCCTTAAGGAGCAGGGCTACGAGGGCGGGCTTTGGCCCGTAAGGCGGCTTGTGGCGGTTAAAGCCCCCGTCTTTTCCATGTCAAAGCTCGCTGGTGTTGATAGCCACCTCGGTCCGGAGATGAAGTCCACGGGTGAGGTCATGGGCATTACTTAGAAAAAAGGAAATCCTTAGCTGAAGTAAACAATGAATTTGTAAAAAAAGTTGAAAATCTAGAAAATTCTTGCTTAAGCATATTAGAAAATATAAATGCTGTTTCTTCGGTTTTAAACCTTGAAGAAAAGGTAAACAAACAAAGAGAAGATCTTAGCATGGAATTAGAAAAAATAAACAAAAAAACATTAGAGCTTGAAGAAAAAATAAACAAGTTTAGTTATTCTTTAGTAAGTTCCTTAGAGAAAAAAGATATAGAATAAAAGCTAATTTAAATTATGCAACAAACAATAGAAGACTTTATTGATTTATTGATTTACTTATCTGGCGTAATTTTTTTGTTTTTAGGATTTTCAGGTTTAATTATGGTTATAATTTATCCAAGAATTTTTGGGGAAGATGAAGTAATTCAATTTGCAACTTCATTTACATATTCTTATATGTCAATACTTGGAATTTTCTTAGTTTTGTATCATAGCAAAATTATAGTTAAGGGTTATAGAACATAGCCTTTTTAAATACTTTAGAAAAGAGAATTTAATCAGAAATGTCAAAAGAATGGGAGGAGTTATTTAACTCTGTCATAATAAATAATAGAATAAAAGAGCTAGTGGTATCTCGATTTGAAAAACCAACCTTAGTACAAAAATTAGCAATACCTAAAATTCTAGAAGGAAAAAATGTTCTAATTATTGCAGAAACAGGTTCTGGTAAAACTGAAAGTGTACTTTTACCTATTTGGAGCAAATGGTTAGAAGAAAGGCCAATACCAATAAGCATTCTTTACGTTACTCCACTTCGTTCTTTAAATCGTAATTTAATGGAAAGAATTTTATGGTGGTCTAATAAACTTGATTTTGGAGTTTCTGTAAGACATGGAGACACAACTGCCTATGAAAGAAAAATGCAAACCGAAAATCCAGATGACTTATTTATAGTTACTCCAGAGCAAATTAACGCAATGCTTATAGGAAAAAAGCTAAGAGAACATTTAAGAAATGTTAAGTGGGTAATCTTAGATGAAATACATGAAATTATAAATAGTAAAAGAGGTATTCAACTAGCTTTATCGCTAGAAAGGCTAAAAAGATATTGTGGTGAACCTCAAATAATAGCCTTATCAGCTACAGTTGGTTCGCCTGAAGTTGTTGCAAATTTTATTTTTTCAAATAAAAGTTATGAGATAATAAATGCTGTAAACCCTAAGGAAATGGAAATAAGAGTAGAAAGTCCTTATCCAAAAAAAGAAGACAAGATAATTGCAGAAAAAATATTTATTGGAGATTCTGTTGTTGCAAGGTTAAGAATGATCAGAGACTTAGTAATGAAACATCGAACTAGCTTGGTTTTTACAAACACTCGAGAGGCAGCAGAAATCTTATCTTCAAGGTTAAGACTTTTTGACAAAAATTTACAGCATGAAGTTCACCATTCTTCATTAAGTAAAGACGTTAGAATAAAGGCTGAAAAAGACTTAAAAGAAGAAAGGCTAAAAAGCTTAATAGCAACCTCATCTTTACAACTTGGCATAGATATAGGTAGTATTGATTTGGTTTTACAGTACACCTCACCAAGAACAGTTACACAGTTTATCCAGCGCTCTGGAAGAAGTGGCCATGCTGTAGGAAAGGTTTCTAAAGGAATAATAATTGCTGCTGAAGGCGATGACATTTTTGAATCTGCTGTTATAGCTAGAAAAGCTTTAAAGGGAGAGTTGGAACCAATAAAAACACATAAGAATTGCTTAGATGTTTTAACCCAGCAATTAATTGGCCTAACAATGGAAGATTATAAAATTGAACCTAAAAAAGCATTTGAATTAATTAAAAAAGCTTACCCATTTAAAGAATTAAAAGAAGAAGATTTTAATGCTCTTATAAATTTTTTAGATAATCAAATAAGGTTAATTTTTTCTGATAATGGAATTAAAAGAAGAAGAAAGGCTTTTGAATATTATTTTGAAAATTTATCTGTTATTCCTGATCAAAAAAACTATAAAGTAATTGATACAACTTCTAATAGCTTTGTTGGTACATTAGATGAGGAATTTGTAGCTAGTCATGGAGAAATAGGAGCTAGCTTTATTGTTAAGGGTAGACCTTGGAAAATTTTATCAATTGAAAATGAAAAGGTTTTTGTTGAACCAATAGAAGATATAGAATCTGCAATACCTGCATGGGAAGGCGAGTTAATACCTGTTCCGATTGAGGTTGCTCAAGAAGTTGGTATCCTTAGAAGAGAAATTAAAAACATGCTTAAGTTAGAAAATGAAAAAATAATTGAAAAAATTAAAATAAATTATCCTGTTTCTACTCAAGCAGCAATAAAAATGATTCAATTAATTAAAAAGCATGTTAAAAAATATCCTTTACCCGATGAAAAAAATATTTTAATTGAAAGCTTTCAAGATTATGTTACCTTGCATGCTTTGTTTGGTAGCTTGGTTAACGAAACTTTAGCTCGCTTCTTAACTGCCATTTTATCTGCTGAACATGGAGAAATAATAACAAGCAAATCTGACCCATATAGAATAATAATTAGGGGCTGTACTATTGATGAAGTAAAGAAGATTTTATTTAATTACAAACCAGAAGACATTAAAATTGTTCTTGAAAAATCTTTACCACGTTCTTCTTTATTTAAGTTTAGATTTATTCGCGTTGCCAAAAGATTTGGTGCAATAAGTAAAAAAGCAAGCTTTGATTCAATAAACATAGATAGATTAATAGACGTTTACTGGAATTCTCCTATTTATAAAGAAACATTTCAAGAACTTTTTACTGAAAAACTTGATTTAGAAAAAACTAAGGAAATTTTAGAAAAAATACAAAAAAATGAAATTAAAATTTATAGCTTTAATGGGTTATCAACATTAGCAGAATTAGGCTTTAGATATGAACTACAAGTTGTGGTTAAACCTGAAAGACCAGAAAAAGAAATTTTTAAAGTATTTAAAAACAGACTCTTAAATTCAAAGGTAAGATTGCTTTGCATAAACTGTGGAAAATACTCTATTGTTGAAACTGTAAAAGATATAAAAGAGCTAAGGTGTAGAATTTGTCAATCAAAGCTTATAGCTATCTTAAAGCCCCATAGAGAAGAAGCTCAAAAAATAGTTAAAAAATGGTTAAGTGGCTTAGAATTAACAGAAGAAGAAAAAGAAAAGTTAGAATTTATTAAAAAATCTGCTGATCTATCTATAGTTTACGATAAGTATGCTGCCATTGTTTTAGCTGGTAGAGGCATTGGCCCACAAACAGCAACTAGAATTCTTTCAAAGCCTAGAAAAAGTGAAAACGATTTATTTAAGTATATATTAGAAGCTGAAAAGGAATTCATAAAAAATAAAAAATACTGGCAGTAATTATGAAACCCATGTGTAATAAGTGACGTTAAGCTTGTCTCCATTCATTAAAGTAGTTGTTGGAGACCAAGTAGTTTCTGCAAACAGATTACCTGAAGCTGTTGTATTGTATATGCCTGTTGCGTTAACATAAACATTGTCACATGTGGAGGTCCATTGATAGTTTATAGACCAATTTCCTGTTCCTATGCTCGTCAGAGCTCCAGTAGCTCTTGCTAACCCACAAGTAGTCCACTCTCCCTGTAGATCCGTATCTGAAGCACTTTGGGCAGACGTTGAATTGGCCACTGCTAATTGGTCCAAAGTTACTGCTCCTGTTCCCATCATATCTGTTTTTATCAAATCCTTGCCTTTGTTTGTTATTATGTTATGTTTGCATGTAACTAACTCACTGTTCTTGTAAATACAAGCTACACCAGTATATTTAATACTTTGAGTTGTTGATGTAACTGGACTATTGAAATTTAAAGTCAATGCCAAAGCAATTAAAGCTATAATTAAAGCTAAGATATATTTCATTTTTTAAACCTCCTTTCTTTAAATTTTAATTCAAAATAAATTACTAACAATCCAACCACAATACTTGAATTATCTCCAGTTAAAACATATGCTACAAACGCAAATATAAATCCTATAATTAAAGCTAAGAGTATATCTTTGAAGTTCATTTTACCTCCTTTTTTTTTATAAAATAAATATATTAAGACTAATATAAAAACAACTAATACTATTGACAACCAATCTACTCTAAATGCTCTTATTACTTCTACTGTAGCAGCTTCACCTACCTTTAATGTTTCTTGCATTAATATAATTTAACAACTCCTTATATAAAATTTAAGGAAGTAAATCCTTTCTTCTATAAACATAAATTACTTTTCTTTTAAATCTATTCTTAGTTTTATATAAAAATAAAGCAAGCAATGCAACCAACCCTAAATCAATAAGCCACCAATAATTTCTTATTATATAGTTAATGAATTTTTCAGGAGCATAAACTTCTATTGCAAAGTCTTTAACTACTTTTTTATCATCAAATTCTATTTTAATAAATCCTGAAAAACTTCCAGATTCTTTAGAAATAAATGAAAAATCAAGAATTTCTTCTGATAAAGCTTTTAATGTAATTAATTTGGTTATATTTTGTGGCTCAAAATTATATGGTAATAACAAAGAAACTAATAAATCAATGTCTTTGTTTTCTTGATTTTCAATTATAATCTTAACTGTTATATTTTCATTAACTAAAATAAATGGAACATCAACTCTTTTAATTACTATAGGTGGTTTAACTGGTTTTATTGTAATTTGGAAGTTATCAAACGAATAATCTGTTGCATTATCATACTGAGCTAAAGCTTCAAATGCATAAGTTCCTGGCGAAGCAATAAGTGGAATTGTTAAATAATATATATCGCTCCTTACATTCTCTATGCCAACAACTGTTTGTTTCATTGCAATAATATTTCCTGAAGAATCTTTTAACCAATAAGATAGATTAACATTAGTAATGCCTTCTGGTCCCTCTATCTTTAAAATTGTTATTGTTGCATATACCTTTTCTCCAGGGCTAACTTCTGGAGTTTCAACATGAACACTAGTATCTAAAACTGTTTTAACTTCCTTTGTTATATTTGTTATTGGTGGGATCCAAACACCACCAGAAGGTGGAGTATACGGAGCTTGACATGTAGTTGCCTGACAAACACCAGAACACCAAAAGCAACCAGCTAAAGCACAACTAGTTTCATTTGTATATGCCGAACAAACTAAAGTCCTTATCCAAGAATAAATCTCATTAAACCAAAAGAAATCTGAAACATTTATTAAAACAATTCTTATTCTTATTAAAATTTCTGACAAATTAAGCATATCAAAAGCTTTCATGCTAAATTCTCCACTTCTTCTTATAATTTCATTTAAAGAAAATTGATCTGATAATGTTTGATGATATATTTGAGTTGCCAATAAAGAAATATTATTCTCAAAATAATAGAAATAATTTGTTATTATTTTATTAAATTGCAATACTCTTATGTAAATTTCTGAATACCCCATCGTATCTATTAAATTTTTTGTAAAGAGTGTAATGGTTCTCGTTAACTCGTCTAAAACAAAAAAACTTGTTAAACCTTTAGATACTGAAATAAGTCTATTTAATGTTTCTGAGTAAGTTAAATCTATACCTTTTATTACTTCATATATATTTGATTTAGATAAGGTATCAAAATAATTTATTACATCAATGTTAAAAATAAACAAGCCTCTAAACTTGCTAATTAACTCGTTATAATTGATAATAAAAGAAAATTCTTTAAACAAAGAAGTTGTCTTAATAATAGATTGCAATAAAGATAATGAATCAGTTAAATAAAAGTAATACTTGTTTATTGCTGTTGAGATTTTTTCTATTAGTTCTTGATACGTTATAGGTTGGGATAAATAGTTGAAGAAAAGGGATAATTTTGAAAGTGCTTGATTGTAAGTAAAATAGTCTTTTAAAGACTTTATTCTTATTGCAAAGACGTTAAATAAAGAGCTGTAGGTGAAATAGCTGGTTATGGATTTGGAAAGTATAGAAACTTTAATAATTGATTCATTATAAGTAAATGGTTGCATGAATGATTTAAATAAGTAAGATAGCTTAGCAGTAGAGTCAAAGTATGTGAAATAGCTGGTTAAGCTTCTGGAAAATTGGTTTAGATTAGTTAGTGAATCAAAATATGTAAATGAATCTGTTTCAAACTCAAAATAAATTGATAAATGAGTTAGTAAATTACTTAATTGAAATACTTCTGTTAATGATTTAAATAAATCTTGTATTCTTGATGTTGTTTCTATGTACAAGAGAAATGTCGTTAAGTTTTTTGTAAATAATCTAAGTTTAATTAAGTTTTCATTATAATTAGTAAACTCTAAAAAGTTTTTATAATATGCATTTAATTTAGATATTAACTCTTCATAAGCAATTAAACTATCTTTATTAATAAATATTGAAGCAACCTTTTCGTATACTTCATTAAAACTTATAAAATTTGTTATTGTTTTTATTTTAGTGCTAAATGTATTATAAAATTGGTAGATACTGATATAATTTGATAAGGATTCAAAGAAGAGATTTGCTTTTATTACCGAATCTCCTTTTAATAAAGTATCTGTTAACATTTTAATTTTTATAATAAAATTAGAAGTTATTTCAGAATAGTTTACATAATCTATCAACGCTCTTATCTTTAAAGAAAATATTAACAACAAATCATTATATGATACGTAGTCTATTTTTATTTTAAAAAATTCTAGTATCTTGTAAGTTAAATAATTATAATTAATAGTTTCTTGTAAATTTCTAAAAAATGTATTAACTCTATTTATTAGTTCTTGATACGTTACATAAGAGGTTTTTGTTTTTAAGCTATAAAGTATTTTTATCAAATTATCCAAATACGCAAAATAAGAGGTTTTTGTTTTAAAAAAGTCACCTTGTTTTGGTATTTGTTCATTGTATGTTAAATAAGAGGTTTTTGTTTTAAAAAAGTCACCTTGTTTTGGTATTTGTTCATTGTATGTTAAATAATCAACTAAACTTTTATTATATTGATTTACTCCTATTGTTACATAAGTAAAAGGATTTTCACAAGATGTTGTATTCCATTTATTTATCGAATTATTTGCCTTCACACACCAAGCTATTGTTGCTCCTACTGTTGAGTTAACAACCTTAGTTACATTGGACCAATTTCCAGCCCCAGAAAAAGGTTGCCAAGAATCGATATAACCTTGACCCGATGTTTCAACTTTCACAAAATCTGTTGTAATATCAGATGGACAACCTGTCCCTGGGTTTGATGTTTTAACATATAAAAATAAATAGCCTGAGGCGTTAATTAAATCACTTATTCCTGAGGTAAAATTTTTCCATATTGTATTATCAGAATCATAATTATGACTTCCAACAAGTAACCATGAATTTGAAGTAAAGTTCCAAATATAAAGTTGTAAAGAATGACCTACAAATGTGCAAGCACTTAAATGATAAGTAGTTCCATAGCCCTCATGTAATATTGTTAAGTTTGATATCAAATTTGGGTCTTCATTTATTATAAATCTATATTTTTGGTAATGAACTCCTTCTGATGAAGATGTAAACCAATTTTGATTGTTACTTGAGCTTAAATAACCATATTCTGTTGTTGTTGCTTCTGTACCATAAGTATCAGGTGTTGATGGAGAACCCAAATTAGTATCAGCCTTATGTGTTGAGCTTGGTGATGTTATTCCAGAAAAATTGTAGAAACCACCAGCACATTTAGTGCCATCCCAAGTTCCATTACAAAATTGGAAGATGTATCCTGATAAACCAATATCATCAGCCCAATATAAATTATGACTTATTGCTGTTCCAGCTAAGGTTGAATTCGTTGAGTTAAAGGAATAAAATGGTGATGGCGGTTCTTCACAAGTTCCTATTTTATCATAAGTTATGCTGTAAGGAGAAGCAGTTCCATTCATATAAACGAGCTCTATACAATTACCAGCATAGTTCCATTTTGTATTAATGTATTGAGCATTTTTATCAATTGTTAAGTTCATTAAAGAATCCCAAGAACTACCAGTATAATTTCTATAAACAATGTTATAGTTTGTATAATTTTCTTGCCAAAATACTATTGGTGAATTAACATTGTTTATTGTAATGCTTGAATAATTTTTTACATTGTTTGTTGTGTTTATTTGATAAGGTGTAGTCCAACTAACTCCTCCATTGGTTGAGTTTGAAAAATAAATTAAATTATTACCACTTGTTTCAACCCATGAAACATAAATATTGTTTACATTAGAAGTATTAAATGTTATGCTAGGATATATTTTAAAAGTAGAAAGAGGACTGCTCCTCAAAACTATATAAGTATTACCATTTTCATAACCCCTCCATGTTTCACCAGCATTAGTTGAATTTCTATAAGTTAACCTTCTATCATTGCCGCCGCAATCAGTATCCAACCAACTATCTGCAATAACGTGTAAAACATCGTTTGAAGTTCCTGTTCCATTAACGATAAAAGATGGTGTATAGAAATATCGTCGAAAATATAAATCAATATCACAAAAATCAGTTGTTCCATAGAAAAGCACTACATTAGAAGACCATGTTGTACCAGCATCAGAAGAATTAAAGAAGTTTATGTCTGGATATGTGTCTGTGTCCTTGTAAACAACATATATCCTTTGGCCTCTTCTTTCAACTAAAGGTATATCAACACCAGAAGTCCTTGGAAGCTTTGTCTCCCAAGTTTCACCATTATTTTCACTAATTTTCATTACCAATGATGTGTTAGAGTAAACAACTGTTATGTTATTGCCATCGCATGAAATGTGAGGATAGTTTAAAGCACTAGCTGTCTCATTGCCCCATGTTGTTATTTGCCAAGAATTGCCGTTGTCAATGCTTCTCGCATATTTTACAGCAGTAGAATTGTAGAGCCAAACAACATGTATAAAGTTTTTGCCGTCCCTGCAGATTGCTCTTTGGTTGGGATAAAAAGGAACAGTAGTTGTAGTGCTTATTATTGTTGAATTAAAACCGAACTTTGCTCTTTCACCTTCTTTAAACCCTTCTGGAAATACTATGTAAAAAGAAGCAAAGCCGTTGTTGAAGTCTACTGCAACTTTTTGAATTTTTATACTGCTCGTGAGTTCTTGATAAGGATAATTTGTTATGTTCTTTATGTCATTGCAAACTTTGTTTTTGTCATACTCTGGAAAATATTTTTGTTGAAAGATTGCCCAATCCCCATGACTGCATGGCTTGGTGAAAACACTTTTTGCATCTTGCAGAAAGCTTGCATTGAAGGTGAAGCTGGCGAACCAATGCGTTGAGTTGATCTCTTGGAAAGTCCAATTTAAATAGGCATCAATGTAGTTTTGGCTTTCTATTTGAATTAATCTCTCTTCTTGAAAATCACCAATAGTTGCTTCTACTTTTAAAGAAAAAAGAATTAAAAAAAGCATAATAATTAATAAAAATTTTAATTTCATTTATTCACCTTAGAATTTCTTCCATTATTT